>NZ_JAAGPH010000092.1:0-32557 GCF_017104705.1 Burkholderia sp. Se-20373
GCTGGTCGGCTACTGGTCGATGCTCGACGTGCTGGTCGTCGCGATCATCTGTGCGCTGGTGAAGTTCGGTCCGCTGTCCGAGATCGAGCCGCGCGCCGGCATTTTGTTTTTCGGCATGGTCGTCATTGTTTATCTCCTGGCTTGCCCTTGAGCAGCGATTCGGGGTGGCGCTCCAGATAGTCGGCGAGCGCGTTCAGCGATTGCAGCGTGCGCGTGAGTTCCTTCAGCGCGCCGCGCACGTCGGACTGCAGCGGCGAATCCTGCTGCAGCGTCGCTTCGGCGGTCGAGAAGGTCTGCTTCGCGGCCGACAGCGTGTCGCGCGCTTCCGGCGCGACCTGCGTGTCGAGCTGCTTGAACAGCTTGTCGGCGTTCGACAGCGCGCTGTTCAGGTTCGCGCCGATCTGGTCGAACGGCACCTTGTCGAGCTTCTTCGCGATGTCGGCGACCTGCAGCTGCAGCTCGTCGAGCGTGTTTGGCACGGTCGGCAGCTCGAGCGGCTGGCGTGTCGTGTCGATCTTCACGGCCGGCGCCTTCGGGAAGAAGTCGAGCGCGACGTACAGCTGGCTCGTCAGCAGGTTGCCGGTGCGCAGCTGGCCGCGCAGCCCGTGCTGGACGAGCCGCTCGACGATCTCGCGGCGGGCCGGTTCGCCCTTGCTCTCGATCGTTTCGCGGAAGCGGCGGCCGAGGCGTTCCGGATACACGTTCATCGTCACCGGCATCAGGAAGTTCTTCGTCTTTGGATCGAAGTCGATGCCGATGTTCGTCACTTCGCCGAGCACGATGCCGCGGAAGTCGACCGTCGCGCCGACCGCGAGCCCGCGCAGCGACTGGTTGAAGTTCATCACGACCTGCAGCGGCTGGCCGTCCGGGTCGCGCATCGCGTCGCCCTCGTCGGACGCGAGGCGGAACGTCGTGTTGTTCGGCGCCGACGCACCGGAGCCCTGGTTCGGCGGCGTCTGGAACGCGATGCCGCCGAGGATCACCGTCGCGAGCGACTGCGTGTTCAGCTTCAGGCCGCTCGAGTCGAGCCGCAGGTCCACGCCGCTTGCCTGCCACCAGCGCGAATTCACGCCGACGTACTGGTCGTACGGCGCATTGACGAACACGTTGAACGTGACGCCGGTGCCGTCCTTGTCGAGCGAGAAGCCGACCACCTGGCCGACCTGCACGCGGCGGTAGTAGACCGGCGAGCCGATGTCGACCGAGCCGAGCGAATCGCCGCGCAGCACGTACTGCGTGCCTTTCTGGTCGCCCGTGACGGCGGGCGGTGTCTCGAGGCCGGTGAAGTCGGTCAGCGTATCCTCCGAGCGCCCGGCGTCGACGCCGATGTACGCGCCCGACAGCAGCGTGCCGAGCCCCGACACGCCGGTCGCGCCGACGCGCGGCCGCACGATCCAGAAGCGCGAGCCCTTGACCGCGAAATCCTCGGCTTCCTTCTTGAGCTGCACCTGGACGAGCACGCGCGACAGGTCTTTCGACAGCTTGATCGTCTTGACCATGCCGATCTCGACGTCCTTGTACTTGACCTGGGTCTTGCCGGGCTCGAGCCCTTCGGCGCTGTGGAAGCTGATCGTGATTTCCGGGCCGCGTTCGCGCACGGACTTGATCACGAGGCCGATGCCGATCAGCGCGGCGATCAGCGGCACGAGCCAGACGAGCGACGGCAGCCAGCCGCTTTTCGTCGAGATCGTCGGATCGGGCGGCCGGGGCGCGTCGTGCTGCGGGCCTTGTGGACTATTCATGGTGATTCCCTGAGGTTTCGACTGGATCCCAGATCAGGCGGGGATCGAACTGCATCGATGCGAGCATCGTCAGGATCACGACGGAGCCGAACGCGAGCGCGCCGGGGCCGGCCGTGATGATGGCGAGCGAACGAAAATGGACGAGCGCGACGGTCAGCGTCACGACGAAGATGTCGAGCATCGACCAGCGGCCGATGCGCTCGACGATCCGGAACAGGCGCGTGCGCTGCAGCGGCCGCCAGGCGGCGCGGCGCTGCGCGCTGATCACGAGGATCAGCAGCACGCCGAGCTTGAGCATCGGCACGAGGATGCTCGCGACGAACACGACGACGGCGAGCGGCCAGTCGCCGGAGACCCAGAAATAGATCACGCCGCTCATGATCGTGTCTTCCTGCGAGCCGACGATCGACGCGGTGCGCATGATCGGCAGCAGGTTCGCGGGAATGTAGAGGATCGCGGCGGCGAGCAGCAGCGCCCAGGTGCGCATCACGCTGTTCGGCGTGCGGAAATGGAGCGCGCTGCCGCAGCGCGCGCAGTGTGCATGCGGATGGTCGAGCGTCTGCACGAGGCCGCATGCGTGGCAGCTGGCGTAGCCCTCGCGGGCGGCGGTCGGGATCGTCATCGGCGGGCGGCTTCCGGCAGCGGGGCGGCATCGTCGGGCTGCCCGGGCGAGCGGCCGGCACGCAGGTCGTCGGCGATGTCCCACAGCGTGCGCGGATCGAACATCAGCACGACGGCGATCATCAGCGTGAGCGCGGCGAACGCGAACAGCGCGGCCTCGGGAACGACTCTTGCGAGACTGACCATCTTCACGATCGTGACGAGGATGCCGAGCATGAACACCTCGATCATGCCCCACGGCCGCACGAGCTCGATCGCGCGCAGCACCAGGTTGAAGCCGGGCGGTACGACGCCGCGCCGGATCGGCAGCAGCAGGTACAGCAGCGCGGCCATCTCGACGAGCGGGAACAGCACGGTCGAGCAGAACACCATCACGCCGACGATCGCCATGTCCTGGCGCCACAGCGAATCGATCGCGCCGATCAGCGTGGTCTGCACGCGGTTGCCGTTCACGTCCATTTCGAGGATGGGGAACGTCTGCGCGATCGAGAACGTGATCAGCGCCGCGAGCGCGAGCGCGCAGATCCGCTCGATCTGCGCGGTGCTGTTGCGATAGAGCAGCGCATCGCAGCGCGGGCAGCGCGCGATTTCACGTCCGCTCAGGCGCGGTTTGTGCAACAGTGCGTCGCACTCGTGACAGGCAATCAGGTCGTTTCGTTGCATGGAAAAGGCAGTGGTGCGACGGCTGGGGAGACGCGTCGACGGGGCCGGAACCCGCGCCAATCTTACCAAAAGGCCTTTTTCGGCGTGTCGACGATCGCGGGTTCAGTGACCGATCGGTAACATGACAGGAAGCTGTCAGCCGGCTGGCGGGCCTGTCTTCAGAGTCCGCGCGCGTCAAAAGGTTGCGGTAGCATGGCGCCCTTGACGAGCGTCGGACGAATTTCCGACGCGGCCGTTCGCTGAACTGAGGAATCCAAGATGGCATCGAAATCGCTGCCGGCCACGCCGGTAAGCTATACGCAGACGGCGATCGCGCTGCACTGGCTGATCGCGCTGCTGATCGTCTGCGCGTTCGCGCTGGGCTGGGTGATGACCGACATCCCCGGCTTCACGCCGACCAAGCTGAAGTACTTCTCGTGGCACAAGTGGATGGGCGTGACGATATTCGCGCTGGTCGTCATCCGCGTGCTGTGGCGGGCGACCCACGTGCCGCCGGCGCTGCCGGGCGGCACGCCCGCGTGGCAGCGTGCGGCGTCGCACGGCGTGCACATCCTGCTGTACCTGCTGATGATCGTGATTCCGGTGACGGGCTACCTGTACAGCTCGGCGGCGAACATCCCGGTCGTCTATCTCGGCATCGTGCCGCTGCCGCGGCTGATCGACCCCGATCCGGTGCTGAAGGAAACCTTCAAGACGCTTCACGTGTCGTTGAATTACATTCTGCTTGCGCTCGTTTCGCTGCACGTGGTCGCGGCGCTCAAGCACCAGTTGTTGGACCGCGACGGCCTGCTGTCGCGGATGCTCCCCTTTGCCAAATGAAGGATCCCATGAAAGTGTCTTTCTCCCGCTCCATGCTGACCGCGTTCGCCGCGGTGTCACTTGTCGCGTCGGGCGCGGCGCTCGCCGATGTCGATCTCGCGAAGAGCAAGGTGTCCGCCGTGTCGAAGCAGATGAACGTGCCGACCGAAGGCGCGTTCAAGAAGTTTTCCGCGCAGGTGAAGTTCGACCCGGCGAAAGCCGCGCAGGGCAGCGCCCAGATGACGATCGACGTCGCGAGCTATGACCTCGGCGACAAGATGTACAACGACCAGGTCGCCGGCAAGGACTGGTTCGACGCGAAGGCGTATCCGCAGGCCACGTTCGTGTCGTCGGCGATCGCGCCGGCAGGCGGCAACAAGTACAACGTGACCGGCAAGCTGACGATCAAGGGCAAGTCCGAGAACGTCACGGTGCCCGTCACGGTCACGCAGAGCGGCGCGACGCAGACCTTCGACGGCGTGCTGCCGATCAAGCGCTCGGCGTTCAGCGTCGGTACCGGCGAGTGGAAGGACACGTCGGTCGTCGCGGACGAAGTGCAGATCAAGTTCCATCTCGTCGCCACCAAGTAAGCGGCGGACTGTCGCCTCACCCGAATGCCGCGCGAGGGCGCGGCGCCGTTCCAAGGAGAAAAGGTTTGAAAAAGCAACTGATCATCGCCGCAGGCGCGCTGGCAGCGTCGCTGTCGTTCTCGGCATTCGCCGAAAGCGTCACGTACCAGTTCGACCCGAGCCACACGTACCCGAGCTTCGAGGCTGACCACATGGGCGGCCTGTCGGTCTGGCGCGGCAAGTTCGACAAGTCGAGCGGCACCGTGACGCTCGACCGCGCGGCGAAGACGGGGACGGTCGACGTGACGACCGACATCGCGTCCATCCACACCGGCAGCACGAAGCTCGACGAGCATCTGCAGACGGCCGAGTTCTTCGACGTCGCCAAGTTCCCGCAGGCGAACTACAAGGGCGCGATCAAGTTCGACGGCGACAAGCCGGTATCGGTGGTCGGCAACCTGACGCTGCATGGCGTCACGAAGCCGGTGACGCTGAAGATCGATTCGTTCAAGTGCATGCCGCACCCGATGCTCAAGCGCGAAGTGTGCGGCGTCGATGCCGTCGGCGAATTCGACCGCAGCGATTTCGGTCTCGACTACGGCAAGCAGTACGGCTTCAAGATGAAGACGAAGCTGCTGATCACGGCCGAAGCGCTCAAGCAGCAGTAAGCCCGCCGGTCGGGCCGGCCTTCGCGCCGGGCCGCCGCGAGCCCGCCGCCGCGTTCCCGTCAGGGGGCGCGGCGGTATTTTTTTGCGCGCCTATAATCGCCCGAGCGCCGTGCGCGGCGCCGGGCAGGCCGACGGCGCGCGGGCGGCCGCCTCGAACAGAACGTACAACGACAAGGAGATCGCCGATGCATGCCGTCACGCAGTCCCGTTCCATAGCCTCGTCGCCGCGCGTGTGGCGCGCGGTGGTCGCCGCGTCGATCGGCAATGCGCTCGAGTGGTTCGACCTCGTCGTCTACGGCTTCTTCGCGGTGACGATCTCGAAGCTGTTCTTCCCGGCCGGCAACGACACCGTGTCGCTGCTGCTCACGCTCGGCACGTTCGGCGTGTCGTTCTTCATGCGCCCGCTCGGCGCGATCGTGCTCGGCGCGTATGCCGACCGTGCGGGCCGCAAGGCCGCCCTCACGCTGTCGATCCTGCTGATGATGGGCGGCACGCTGATCATCGCGGTGCTGCCGACCTACGCGACGATCGGCGTCGCGGCGCCGGTGATCCTCGTCGCCGCACGGCTGATGCAGGGTTTCTCCGCCGGCGGCGAGTTCGGCAGCGCGACCGCGTTCCTCGCCGAGCACGTGCCGGGCCGGCGCGGCTTCTTCGCGAGCTGGCAGGTCGCGAGCCAGGGGCTCACGACGCTGCTCGCCGCCGGCTTCGGCACCGTGCTGAACGCGCAGCTCACGGCCGCGCAAATGGCGTCGTGGGGCTGGCGCGTGCCGTTCTTCTTCGGCCTGCTGCTCGGGCCGGTCGCATACTACATCCGCAAGAAGGTCGACGAGACCCCCGAATTCCTCGCGGCGGAAGGCACCGCGAACCCGCTGCGCGACACGTTCGCGGCGCACAAGGCGCGCCTCGTCGCCGCGATGGGCGTGGTCGTGCTCGGCACCGTCGCGACTTATCTCGTGCTGTTCATGCCGACCTACGGCGTGAAGCAGCTCGGCCTCGCGCCGTCGGCGGCGTTCGCGGCGATCCTGGTGGTCGGCGTGATCCAGATGGCGTTCGCGCCGCTCGTCGGCCACTGGTCGGACACCTACGGCCGCGTGCGCGTGATGATCGCGCCGGCTATCGGCATCCTCGTGCTGATCTACCCGGCGTTCGCGTACCTGGTCGCCCATCCGGGCTTCGGCACGCTGATCGCGCTGCAGGTGCTGCTCGCGTTCCTGATGACGGGCTACTTCGCGGCGCTGCCGGGTTTGCTGTCCGAAGTGTTTCCGGTGCAGACGCGCACGACCGGGATGTCGCTCGCGTACAACGTCGCGGTGACGATCTTCGGCGGCTTCGGGCCGTTCATCATCGCGTGGCTGATCAAGGCGACCGGAATGAAGACTGCGCCGAGCTTCTACCTGATGTTCGCGGCCGTGCTGAGCCTCGTGGCGCTGGTCGTGCTGCGCAAGCGGTTCGGGTTCCGGTAACGGGACGGGCGGCGCGTATCAGTTGCCGGCGTGCTCGCACACGGGTTGCGCGGGCATCAGCTGCGGCTTGGCTTCGACGGTCCGCACCGGGCGCCCGGCGAGTGCCGCAAGCGCCTGACCGAGCTGCCAGTCGGTTGCCGTGCCGAACTCGCGCTGCGGCAGCGCCGCGCTCTTCGCCGTATCGATCTTCGCGAGCGCCCGCTGTTCGCGCAGCGTCTGCCGTTCCTTGCGCACCTTCGCGAACGGATCGGGCGCCAGCCGGTCCGCATACGGCGCGCGGGCGAGATCGGCTTCCCGGTACCACAGCAGCACGCCGTCGACGTCCGCGTCGCGGCGCGGCGGCACGAGCCAGTCCGGCACGACGCCGTAGCCGTCCATCGGGCAGCCGTTCGGCCGCAGGTTGCGCGCATACGTGAAATTCAGGCGCGTGCCGTCGATCAGGTCGACGCCCGTCTGCGCAAGCCCCTTCCCGTAGGTCGGCATGCCGAGCAGCTTCGCGCGGCCGAGATCCTTCAACGCCGCCGCGGTCGCTTCGGCGGCCGACGCGCTCTGTCCGTCGACGAGCACGACGAGCGGCACGGTGCGCCACCAGTCGTCGGCCTGCAGCGGCGCGAGCGGATCCTGGCCGTGCATGACCGGCAATGCGTAGTCGGGCCAGTTGGTCGTGTAGCGGCGGCGGTTGGCGTCACCGCGCTCGACCGTCACCATCGCGGTGCGGTCGCGGCCCGCGAACAGCGCGGTGATGCCGATCGCCGCATTGAGCGCGCCGCCGCCGTTGATGCGCAGGTCGAGGATCACGCCTTTCACCGGCGGCCCCGTGCGGCGCGCGGCCTGCACCGCGTCGATGTAGTCGCCGACCGCCGGTTCGGGGAAGCTCGACAGCCGCGTGTACAGGATGTCGCCGTCGAGCCGCCTCGCGGTCGCCGGGTGCGGCTTGAGAACCGTCCGCACGGGCGAGAAGCTCAGCACCGCGCGCGACGGGCCGCGCCGGACCAAGAGCTTCAGCGGTACGCCTGCGTCGCCCTTGGCGAGTCTGGTCAGGTCGGCGGGGTCGATGCCGACGACGCTCGTATCGTTCATCGCGACGACGAGATCGTCGGGGCGCACGCCGGCTTTTTCCGCGGGCGCGTCGGGAATCACGTCGACGATGTGCAGCCCGTCGGGCCGCGTCTCGAACACGATGCCGATGCCGGGCGTGCCGTCGCGCGTGCGCCGTTCGTCGTCGCGCCGCTCCTGCTCCTCCTTCGCGTCGAAGAAACGCGCGTACGGGAGCGTCTTGATTCCCGCGTGGGTCGTTGCGTCGAGCAGTGCGCCGATGTCGACGTCGGTCAGGTGCTGCCGCTTCAGGACTTCCACCGCCGCCTTGAGCTCGCAGATCTGCGGCTCCCAGTCGGGCGGGCAGGGCGAGGGCGGCTGGGCGGCGGCGGGCGAAGCGGCTGCGGGCGCGGAAGCGGCGGAAGGGGGCGGGGTGGACGCCGGCTGCTGCGCACCGACGGATGACGCGTGCGGCAGGAGCGCGGCCGTGACGGCGGCGCAAACGGCAAGGCGAAGAGCGACACGCGTGGGAGGCATCATCGGGACCGCACGTTTGAACGGAGGGCGAAGGCGCTGTCCCGCTGACGCACGGCCGGCGGGCGGCGCGGCGGGACGGTCACGATTGTAGCCGACGTGCGTGACGGGGCAGGGCGAGCGGGCGGCGCGCTGCGCGGCAGTGGCGCGGGCATGAAAAAGCCGGCCCAACCGGGCCGGCTTTTCGTCCGTGCCGAAGCAGCGTGGCGCTTACACCTGCGCGCCTGCGTTCGGATCGTCCGGATCGTGCGCGGATTTCTTTTCCTTGATCAGGTCTTCACGCTTGATGCCGAGCCACATCGCGAGCGAGCCCGCGACGAACACCGACGAGTAGATGCCGAACATGATGCCGACCGTCAGCGCGAGTGCGAAGTAGTGCAGCGTCGGGCCGCCGAAGAAGAACATCGACAGCACCATCATTTCGGTCGACGTGTGCGTGATGATCGTACGCGACATCGTGGTCGTGATCGCGTGGTTGATCACTTCCTGCACGCTCATCTTGCGTTCGCGGCGGAACGTTTCGCGGATCCGGTCGAAGATGACGACCGACTCGTTGACCGAGTAGCCGAGCACCGCGAGGATCGCCGCGAGCACCGCCAGCGAGAACTCCCACTGGAAGAACGCGAAGAAGCCGAGAATGATCACGATGTCGTGCAGGTTGGCGATGATGCCGGCCACCGCGTACTTCCACTCGAAGCGGAACGACAGGTAGATCACGATGCCGATCACGACGCACGCGAGCGCGAGCAGGCCGTCGGTCGCGAGTTCCCGGCCGACCTGCGGGCCGACGAACTCGACGCGCTGCAGCGTGACGTCCGGGTTCTGCGCCTTCAGCGCGCCCATCACCTGGTCGCTCTGCTGCGCGGACGTGAGGCCTTCCTTCAGCTGCAGGCGGATCAGCACGTTGCGCGACGTGCCGAAGTTCTGCACCTGCGCGTCGGCGTAGCCGAGCTTGCCGAGCGTCGCGCGCACCGGTTCGAGTTCAGCGGCCTGCTGGTACTGCACCTCGATCACCGTCCCGCCGGTGAATTCGACGGACAGGTGCAGCCCGCGGTGGAACAGGAAGAACACGGCGGCGAGGAACGTGACCAGCGAGATCACGTTGAACACCAGCGCGTGCCGCATGAACGGAATGTCTTTACGGATGCGGAAAAATTCCATGGTCTTCTCCGGGGCCTTATTGGGTCGAGCCCGGTTTCTTCGGCGACACGCCCTGCTGCGCGCGGTTGCGCAGCTGCGGCTTGCCGGCGCGCGGCGCGTTGCCCTTCGCGGGGGCGGCGAGCTTCGCGGCGCGTGCGGTGTCGGTCGATTCGTCGGCGTCGGTGAACGACGCGGCGGCAGCGGCGCCTTCCGGCTTCCACACCTGGCCGATCGCGAGCGACTTCAGCTTCTTGCGGCCGCCGTACCAGAGGTTGACGATCCCGCGCGAGAAGAACACCGCGGAGAACATCGACGTCAGGATACCGAGGCAGTGCACGATCGCGAACGCGCGAACCGGGCCCGAGCCGAACGCGAGCAGCGCGAGGCCGGCGATCAGCGTCGTGACGTTCGAGTCGAGAATCGTCGCCCACGCATGCGCATAGCCGGCCTGGATCGCGGTCTGCGGCGGCTGGCCGGCGCGCAGTTCTTCACGCACGCGCTCGTTGATCAGCACGTTCGCGTCGATCGCCATACCGAGCGCGAGCGCGATAGCGGCGATACCGGGCAGCGTCAGCGTCGCCTGCATCAGCGACAGCACGGCGACGAGCAGCAGCAGGTTCACCGACAGGCCGATCACCGAGATCACGCCGAACAGCATGTAGTACGCGATCATGAACACGGCGATCGCGCAGAAGCCCCAGATCACCGAGTGGATGCCCATCTTGATGTTGTCGGCGCCGAGGCTCGGGCCGATCGTGCGTTCCTCGATGATGTCCATCGGTGCGGCGAGCGAACCGGCGCGCAGCAGCAGCGCGAGGTCGGCCGCGGCCTGCGGCGTCGGCTGGCCCGTGATCTGGAAGCGGTCGCCGAGTTCCGACTGGATCGTCGCGACCGTCAGCACTTCGCCCTTGCCCTTCTCGAACAGCACCATCGCCATCGGCTTGCCGATGTTCTCGCGCGAGACCGCGCGCACCGAGCGGCCACCCGCCGAATCGAGGCGGATGTTGACCGACGGACGCTGGTGATCGTCGAAGCCGGCCGAGGCATCGATGATGCGGTCGCCCGTGAAGATCACGTCCTTCTTCAGCAGCACCGGCGCCTGGTTGCCCTGCGTGAACAGCTCTTCACCCGGCGGCACCGGGTCGTTCGGGTTCGGGTGTGTGTTGATCGGGTCGGCGAGGCGCGCTTCGAGCGTCGCGGTGCGGCCGATGATGTCCTTCGCCTTCGCGGTGTCCTGCACGCCCGGCAGCTCGACGACGATGCGGTCGCTACCTTGCTGCTGCAGGATCGGCTCGGACACGCCGAGTTCGTTCACGCGGTTGTGGAGCGTCGTCAGGTTCTGCTTGAGCGCGGCGTCCTCGACGGACTTCTGCACGGCCGGCGTGAACGTGCCGACGACCTGCGTGCCGCCGCCGCCGGGCTGGGTCGCCCATTGCAGTTCGGTGATCGACAGCGCGAGCAGCTTGCGGGCGTCTTCCGCCGTCTGCGCATCGCTGAAGTTGACGACCACGGACTGGTCGACGCGGCTCACGCCGCCGTCGCGGATGTTCTTGTCGCGCAGCAGCGTGCGCGCGTCGGACGCGTCGGAATCGAGCTTCTTCGTCAGCGCGCCCGTCATGTCGACCTGGAGCAGGAAGTGGACGCCGCCACGCAGGTCGAGGCCGAGATACATCGGCAGCGCGTGCAGGGAGGTCAGCCAGCGCGGCGACGCGCTCTGCAGGTTCAGGGCGACGACGTACTGCGGATCGTTCGGGTCGGCGTTCAGCGACTTCTGCAGCAGGTCCTTGACGCGCAGCTGCGTATCGGTGTCCTTCAGGCGCACGCGGATGTTCGCGTTGGTCGCCGTGTTCTCGAAGGTGACGTCGTCCGGCGTGATCTGCGCGGCGGCGAGCGCCGATTCGACCTGGGTCAGCGTGGTCGAGTCGAGCTTGACCGTGGCCTTGCCGCTCGACACCTGCACCGCCGGCGATTCGCCGAAGAAGTTGGGCAATGTGTACAGAAGGCCGATGGCGAGCGCCACGACCATCACGACATATTTCCAGAGTGGATAACGATTCATGAGGGAGCCGAACGGGTGGTTGGCGTGAAAGCGTCGCGTCCGGCGCCGCGGCGGCCCGCTCTCTCAGGCGGGCACGGCGCGGGGAGCCGGACGCTCGGTGAAGGGCTTACAGCGACTTGATCGTGCCCTTCGGCAGAATGGTCGTGACCGCGGCCTTCTGCACGGTGATTTCGGTGCCTTCGGCGATTTCGACGCCGATGTAGCCTTCGGTGACCTTCGTCACCTTGCCCACGAGGCCGCCGCTCGTGACGACTTCGTCGCCCTTGGCCATGGCCGCGAGCATGTTGCGGTGCTCCTTCTGACGCTTCATCTGCGGACGGATCATGATGAAGTAGAGCACGGCAAACATCAGGATGAGCGGCAGGAAGCTCATCAGGCTCGATTCGGCGCCACCGGCACCTTGGGCGAACGCGTTGGAAATGAACGGCACGTTGGTCTCTCCGTAGGGGAAGATCGAAAAATAAGCCGGTTATTCTACCACCGGCCCCATGCGCAAACGGATCGGCAAATGCGCTTTCGGATCAAGCTGTTAAAGCGTGAACCGGTACCGTTGCGACTTGCATGGAAAGGCAATTGTAATGTTTGTCGGTTCCGAGCGGCAGTTGGGACGCGCTTGTTTAGGACGAGTCCCAAAAGATTTTCGATCCGTTTAGTGCTTGTCTTATCAAGGGCGGCGCGACCGTCCGTCAGTCGACCCCTCTGGCGCGATCCTCCGCGAAGCGCTGGCGGAACGCGTCGAACGTGTGGGTCTCGATCGCTTCGCGGATCTCGCTCATCAGCTGCAGGTAGTAGTGCAGGTTGTGGATCGTGTTGAGCTGGGCGCCGAGGATCTCGCCCACGCGGTGCAGGTGATGCAGGTAGCCGCGCGAGAAGTTCTGGCACGTGTAGCACGTGCAGCTCGCGTCGAGCGGCTTCAGCGAGTTCTTGTGCGTCGCGTTGCGGATCTTCACGTCGCCGAAGCGCGTGAACAGCCAGCCGTTGCGCGCGTTGCGGGTCGGCATCACGCAGTCGAACATGTCGACGCCGTTGGCGACGCCCTCGACCAGGTCCTCCGGCGTGCCCACGCCCATCAGGTAGTGCGGCTTGTTGGCCGGCAGCTTCGGGCCGACGTGGCGCAGCACGCGCATCATGTCTTCCTTCGGCTCGCCCACCGACAGCCCGCCGATCGCGAGGCCGTGGAAGCCGAGTTCCGCGAGGCCCGCGAGCGATTCGTCGCGCAGGTCCTCGAACATCCCGCCCTGAACGATCCCGAACAGCGCGTTCGGGTTGCCGAGCCGGTTGAACTCGTCGAGCGAGCGCTTCGCCCAGCGCAGCGACATGCGCATCGAGTCGGCCGCTTCCTTGTGCGTGGTCGGCACGCCGTTGGTCGCGTACGGCGTGCACTCGTCGAACTGCATCACGACGTCGGAGTTCAGCACCTTCTGGATCTGCATCGACACTTCCGGCGACAGGAACAGCTTGTCGCCGTTGATCGGCGACGCGAACGTCACGCCGTCCTCGGTGATCTTGCGCAGGTCGCCGAGCGAGAACACCTGGAAGCCGCCCGAGTCGGTCAGGATCGGCTTGTTCCAGCCCATGAAGGCGTGCAGGCCGCCGTGTGCGTCGATCGTGTCGAGGCCCGGGCGCAGCCACAGGTGGAACGTGTTGCCGAGGATGATCTGGGCCTTGATCTCGTGCAGTTCGCGCGGCTGGATCGCCTTCACGGTGCCGTACGTGCCGACCGGCATGAAGATCGGCGTCTCGACCACGCCGTGGTTGAGCTTCACGCGGCCGCGGCGCGCATGGCCGTCGGTCGTCAGCAGTTCGAATTCGAGCCCGTTCGCCGGGCGGTCCTGCACGGGGGCGTGCGTATCGTGGGATGAACCTTCGGTCATCGTGGGGTGCTCCTTGCTACCGGAAAACAGTCCGGCGCATGTTGGAAACGCCGCCGGAAGCCGGCGGCGGGGAAAGCGGGTGCGTGCGAGCATCGCACGCACAACGTGAAAGCGGAACCTGGCCGTTCGGTACGGCGGCCGGCCTCCGTGCCGCGCTTACGCGCCCGGTGCCTCCGGCGCGTCGCGCCGCGTGAGCAGCATCGCATCGCCGTAGCTGAAGAAGCGGTAGCGCTCGGCGATCGCGTGCCGGTACGCGGCGCGGATCGTCTCGACGCCCGCGAACGCGGACACCAGCATCAGCAGCGTCGACTTCGGCAGGTGGAAGTTCGTGACGAGCCGGTCGACCACGCGGAAACGATAGCCGGGCGTGATGAAGATGTCGGTCTCGGCCTGCGTGGCCGCGAGCGGGCGGCCCGCTTCGTCGGCCGCGCGCGCCGCGGCTTCGAGCGCGCGCATCGACGTCGTGCCGACCGCGATCACATTGCCGCCGCGCGCACGGGTCGCGGCGATCTTGTCGACGAGCGACTGCGGCAGGTCGTACCACTCGCTGTGCATCTTGTGCTCGGCGATGTTGTCGACGCGCACCGGCTGGAACGTGCCGGCGCCGACGTGCAGCGTCAGCGTCGCGCGCTCGACGCCCATCGCGTCGAGCCGGTCGAGCATCGGCTGGTCGAAGTGCAGCCCGGCCGTGGGAGCGGCGACCGCGCCCGGGTTGCTCGCGTAGACGGTCTGGTAGCGCGTCTCGTCGGTCGCGTCCGGATCGTGCTCGATATAGGGCGGCAGCGGCAGGCGGCCGTACTGCTCGATCAGGTCGAGGCACGGTTCGGGGAAGTTCAGCGTGAAGAACGGATCGACGCGCTCGCCCACCGTCACGTCGAACGCATCGGCGAGCCGCAGCGTCGTGCCGGCGCCCGGCGACTTGCTCGCGCGGATCTGCGCGAGCGCCGTGTGCGTGCCGGTCACGCGCTCGATCAGCACCTCGATCTTGCCGCCGCTGGCCTTCTGGCCGAAGAAGCGCGCCTTCAGCACCTTGGTATCGTTGAAGACGAGCAGGTCGCCGGCCGCGATGCACGACGGCAGCGCGGTGAAATGGCGGTCGACCAGGCGGGCGGGCGCGACGGTGCCGTCGACCTCGAGCAGGCGGCTCGCGGTGCGATCGGGCAGCGCGGTTTGTGCAATCAGCTCGGGCGGCAGATTGAAATCGAAATCGGAAAGCGTGAACATGCGGGCTGGTTCGAAGCGGCCGGCGGGCGTCGCCGGCAGGGCGGAAACGCGTAAATCGGGCGCGCGAGCCGCTATGATGGCGGGATGCGCGGCCTGGCCGGCGTCGTGCGTTCGGACGACGTGAAAGCCGCTATTGTACTTGCCTTGCGAAGCACCCAGACGATCCGATGCCTGTGTCACCACGCCGTTCCCCCGCTGCCGTTGCCGATTCCGCCGATCCGTTCGACGCGGAAGATGTCGCGCCGCCCGCGCCACGCGCGGGCGAGCGTGATTCCGCGGAGCGCGCCGCACCGCGCCGTGCCGGCCCGAAGCGCGGCGCCGACGGCAGGCTCGCGCAGCCGGCCGCCGCCGCCGCGCCCGATGCCGATGGCGCGGCTGACAGCGACGCGGCAGGGGCGGCCGGCGCGAAGCGCAAGAAGAAGCCCGCCGCCGATAAACCCGTGAAGACCGTCGACAAGCTCGCGAAGCTCGGCCTCACGCGCTCGATCGATCTCGTCCTGCATCTGCCGATGCGCTACGAGGACGAAACCACGCTCACGCCGATCGGCGAGCTGCTGCCGGGCGGCATCGCGCAGACCGAAGGCGTCGTGTTCGACAATGAGGTCGCGTACCGGCCGCGCCGCCAGCTGGTCGTGAAGATCCAGGACGACGACGGTGAGCACCTCGTGCTGCGCTTCCTGAATTTCTACGGTTCGCAGGTCAAGCAGATGGCCGTCGGCCAGCGGCTGCGCGTGCGCGGCGACGTGCGCGGCGGCTTCTTCGGGATGGAGATGGTGCATCCGGCGGTGCGCGTCGTCGAAGCGGATGCGCCGCTGCCGCAAGTGCTCACACCCGTCTATCCGAGCACGGCCGGCGTGTCGCAGGCCTATCTGCGCAAGGCGATCGAGAACGCGGTCGAACGCACGCCGCTGCCCGAGCTGCTGCCGCCCGAGATCCAGCGCGACTATCTGAAGCCGCTCGACGTGCCGACGCTCGAGCAGGCGGTGCGCATCCTGCACCATCCGCGCGTCGATTCCGACGAAGCCGCGCTGATGGACGGCTCGCATCCGGCGTGGACGCGCATCAAGTTCGAGGAACTGCTCGCGCAGCAGTTGTCGCTCAAGCGCGCGCACGAGGAGCGCCGCACGCGTGCGGCGCCCGCGATGCCGCGCCGCGCGGCGAGCGATGCCGATGCCTTGACGACCCGGCTCTACGCCGCGCTGCCGTTCACGCTGACGGGCGCGCAGACGCGCGTCGTGGATGAAATCGCGAACGATCTTACCCTTGCGCACCCGATGCAGCGCCTGCTGCAGGGCGACGTCGGCAGCGGCAAGACGGTCGTCGCGGCGCTGGCCGCCACGCAGGCGATCGACGCCGGCTACCAGGCCGCGCTGATGGCGCCCACCGAAATCCTCGCGGAACAGCACGCGCGCAAGCTGCGCGCGTGGCTCGAGCCGCTGGGCGTCACGGTCGCGTGGCTCGCGGGCAGCCTGAAGGCGAAGGAGAAGCGCGCGGCGATCGAGGCGGCCGCGCTCGGCACCGCGCAGCTCGTGATCGGCACGCACGCGATCATCCAGGACACGGTCGAATTCGCGCGGCTCGGCCTCGTGATCGTCGACGAACAGCACCGCTTCGGCGTCGAGCAGCGGCTCGCGCTGCGTGCGAAGGCCGCGAATGCGGCCAACGGCGCACGCGACTTCCAGCCGCACCAGCTGATGATGTCGGCCACGCCGATTCCGCGCACGCTCGCGATGACGTATTACGCCGATCTCGAAGTCTCGACGATCGACGAGCTGCCGCCGGGCCGCACGCCCGTGCTGACGCGCCTCGTCGGCGATGCGCGGCGCGAGGAGGTGATCGCCCGCGTGCGCGAGGCCGCGCTGACCGGACGCCAGGTGTACTGGGTGTGCCCGCTGATCGAGGAGAGCGAGACGCTGCAGCTGCAGACGGCCGTCGAGACCTACGAGACGCTGGCCGCCGCGCTCCCGGAACTGAAGGTCGGGCTCGTGCACGGCCGGCTGTCGCCGGCCGACAAGGCGGCCGTGATGGAAGCGTTCACGCGCAACGACGTGCAGCTGCTCGTCGCGACGACCGTGATCGAGGTCGGCGTCGACGTGCCGAACGCGTCGCTGATGGTGATCGAGCACGCCGAGCGCTTTGGCCTGGCGCAGCTGCACCAACTGCGCGGCCGGGTCGGGCGCGGCACCGCGGCGTCGGTGTGCGTGCTGCTGTATACGGGGCCGCTGTCGCTCACGGGCCGCGAGCGGCTGAAGACGATGCGTGAGACGACCGACGGCTTCGAGATCGCGCGGCGCGACCTCGAGATCCGCGGCCCCGGCGAATTCCTCGGCGCACGCCAGTCGGGCGCGGCGATGCTGCGCTTCGCGAACCTCGAGACCGACGGCTGGCTGATCGAGCCGGCCCGCGAAGCCGCGTCGCGGCTGATTGCCGCGTATCCGGAAGTCGTCACGCAGCATCTCGCGCGCTGGCTCGGTGCGCGGGAGCAGTATCTGAAGGCCTGATCCGCGGGTCGGGGCCGGATTTAAAACCGCCGTTTGACGCATTCCGATGCTGAGAAACTTGGCGAACCGGTGTCACAGGGTGTATAAATTAAACCTATCGCTTGTATCTCTCTGATTGACCCACAATGACGCTGACTGAATTGAAATACATCGTCGCGGTCGCGCGCGAACGGCATTTCGGCCGCGCGGCCGAAGCATGCTTCGTGAGCCAGCCGACGCTGTCGGTGGCGATCAAGAAGCTCGAAGACGAGCTCAACGTGCAGATTTTCGAACGCGGCGCGAGCGAAGTGAGCGTCACGCCGATCGGTGACCAGATCGTCACGCAGGCGCAGCGCGTGCTCGAGCAGACCTTCGCGATCAAGGAGATCGCGAAGCAGGGCAAGGATCCGCTGGTCGGCCCGTTCCGCCTCGGGGTGATCTACACGATCGGGCCCTATCTGCTGCCGACGCTCGTCAAGCAGATGATCCAGCGTGTCCCGCAGATGCCGCTGATGCTGCAGGAAAACTACACGCTGAAGCTGCTCGAACTGCTCAAGCAGGGCGAGATCGACGCCGCGATCATGGCGCTGCCGTTTCCGGAAACCGGCCTGATGGTGCGCCCGCTGTACGACGAACCGTTCGTCGTTGCGCTGCCCGCCGGCCATCCGTGGGAGAAGCGCGAGGAAATCGACGCCGAGGATCTCAAGCAGGAAACCATGCTGCTGCTCGGCAACGGCCACTGCTTCCGCGATCACGTGCTCGGCGTGTGCCCGGAGCTGATGCGCTTCTCGCAGACGGCCGACGGCATCCAGAAGACCTTCGAGGGCTCGTCGCTCGAGACGATCCGCCACATGGTCGCAAGCGGTGTCGGCATCACCGTGCTGCCGCGGATGTCGGTCGCCGAGGTCGGCCCGCGCGCGAACGGCCCCGATGCCGAACTGCTGTCGTACGTGCCGTTCAATGAGCCGGTGCCCGACCGCCGCGTGGTGCTCGTGTGGCGCAAGAGCTTCACGCGGATGCCCGCGATCGACGCGATCAGCGACGCGATTGCCGCGTGCGAGCTGCCGGGTGTCGCGAAGCTCGACATGCCGGCGACGATGAACTGAGCACGCTGCCGCATGCGCGTGTGGCAGCACGATGAACGGGGTCTTGCGACCCCGTTTATTTTTCTCTATCGGATAGATGAAATTTATCAAATTCAATCAATCGATAGATGTAGATAGAATGTTCTCCATGGATCGGCGTGATGTCGACGACCGATCAGCACGTTGAATGCAAGCGTCAAAGGAGGATGTCATGATGCGGTCGGTATTGCAGCACGCGCAGCGGAACATCCCGTCGCGCGACGCGGTCGTACATCGCGCCAGGGCGGCGGTTCGCAGCCTGCGTCCGATTGCGTTCGCGTACCTGGCGGACCGTGTGTATGGCGGATGAGTGCCGCCGCACGCCGGTCCTGTGTTCCCCCGACTAACTGCCGCCGAGCCATGAGGGAGCATTGCATGTCCGATACCCGAAAAGCCGCCCGCCGCGCCGGCACGACGACTGCCGGCAGCCGCGTTCCCGAGCGCGCCGCCTGCGGCGCGTCGCAGCGGGAACGCGGGTCGCAGGCCGCGCACGACGTCCCGTAGTACGACAGGAGGAACCGCCTGTTCCGTTTCATCCCCCCGCAATGCTCCACGAACCGCGCCTGGCACGTGGGGGCCTATGAGCAAGACAAGGAGAAAAAGCATGTCGAACGAAACGAAGTGCCCGTTCAACCACACCGCTGGTGGCGGCACGACGAACAAGGACTGGTGGCCGAATCAGCTGAACCTGAACGTTCTGCATCGGCATTCGGCGCTGTCCGATCCGATGGACCCGGATTTCGACTACGCCGAAGCGTTCAAGAAGCTTGACCTCGAGGCGGTGAAGAAGGACCTGCACGCACTGATGACGGCGTCGCAGGACTGGTGGCCGGCCGACTTCGGCCACTACGGCGGCCTGTTCGTCCGCATGGCCTGGCACAGCGCCGGCACGTACCGCACGGCCGACGGCCGCGGCGGCGCGGGCGGCGGGCAGCAGCGCTTCGCGCCGCTCAACAGCTGGCCGGACAACGTCAGCCTCGACAAGGCGCGCCGCCTGCTGTGGCCGATCAAGCAGAAGTACGGCCGCAACATCTCGTGGGCCGACCTGCTGATCCTGACCGGCAACGTCGCGCTCGAATCGATGGGATTCAAGACCTTTGGCTACGCCGGCGGCCGCATCGATACGTGGGAACCGGACGACGTGTACTGGGGTTCGGAAAAGATCTGGCTGGAACTGAGCGGCGGCCCGAACAGCCGCTACTCGGGCAAGCGCGAGCTCGAAAGCCCGCTCGCCGCGGTGCAGATGGGCCTGATCTACGTGAACCCGGAAGGCCCGGACGGCAACCCCGACCCGGTCGCCGCCGCGCATGACATCCGCGAGACGTTCGCGCGCATGGCGATGAACGACGAAGAGACGGTCGCGCTGATCGCGGGCGGCCATACGTTCGGCAAGACGCACGGCGCCGGTCCGGCGTCGAACGTCGGCCCCGAGCCGGAAGCCGCGGGCCTCGAGGAGCAGGGTCTCGGCTGGAAGAGCACGTTCGGCACGGGCAAGGGCAAGGATGCCATCACGAGCGGCCTCGAAGTCACGTGGACGTCGACGCCGACGCAGTGGAGCAACGACTTCTTCAAGCACCTGTTCAGCTACGAGTGGGAGCTCACGAAGAGCCCGGCCGGCGCGCACCAGTGGGTCGCGAAGGACGCAGGCGAAGTCATTCCGGATGCATTCGACGCGTCGAAGAAGCATCGCCCGACGATGCTGACGACCGACCTGTCGCTGCGTTTCGATCCGGCCTACGAGAAGATCTCGCGCCGTTTCTACGAGAACCCGGCCGAGTTCGCCGACGCGTTCGCACGCGCGTGGTTCAAGCTCACGCACCGCGACATGGGCCCGCGTTCCCGCTATCTCGGTCCGGACGTGCCGGCGGAACACCTGCTGTGGCAGGACCCGATCCCGGCCGTCGATCACCCGCTGATCGACGCCGCCGACGTCGCGGCGCTGAAGGCGAAGGTGCTGGCCACGGGCCTGTCGGTGTCGCAGCTCGTGTCGACCGCATGGGCGTCGGCTGCGACGTTCCGCGGGTCGGACAAGCGCGGCGGCGCGAACGGTGCGCGGATCCGCCTCGCGCCGCAGAAGGACTGGGAAGTGAACCGTCCGGCTGAGCTCGCGAAGGTGCTCGAGACGCTCGAGGGCGTGCAGAAGGCGTTCAACGACGCGCAGACGGGCGGCAAGAAGGTGTCGCTGGCCGACCTGATCGTGCTGGCCGGTGCGGCCGGCGTCGAGCAGGCCGCGAAGAATGCGGGTATCGCCGTGACGGTGCCGTTCGCAGCGGGCCGTGCGGATGCGTCGCAGGAAGAGACCGATGTCGAGGCGATGGCCGTGCTCGAGCCGGTGGCGGACGGGTTCCGCAACTACCTGAAGAGCGCATACAAGACGCCTGCCGAGGCGCTGCTGGTCGACAAGGCGCAACTGCTGACGCTGACCGCGCCCGAGATGACGGTGCTCGTCGGTGGCCTGCGCGTGCTGGGTGCGAACGCCGGCGATGCGAAGCGGGGCGTGTTCACCGACCGTCCGGAAGCGCTGACGAACGACTTCTTCGTGAACCTGCTCGACATGGGCACGGAATGGAAGCCGGTGTCGGCCGCGAACGACGTGTTCGAAGGGCGCGATCGGGCGACGGGCCAGGTCAAGTGGACGGGCTCGCGCGTCGACCTGATCTTCGGCTCGCATGCGCAACTGCGTGCGCTGGCCGAGGTGTACGGCAGCGCGGATGCGAAGGAGAAGTTCGCGCACGACTTCGTCGCGGCCTGGAACAAGGTGATGAACCTGGACCGCTTCGACCTCGCGTAAGCGTCGCCGCGCAGTCGTGCGGTGAGGCAATAACGGGAAACGGCCGGTCGTCCGGCCGGCCGTTTCTCCCCACCCTCAGTTTGTTGAAGGAGTGACGATCATGACGCAAATGATGTTGAAAACGCGCGCGGTACTGGCGTCGCCGGCAGAGGTTGCGCGATACGTCGTCGGATCCGCCATCGTCATCGGCGGGGCGGCCGAACTGGTGTCGCAGGCGCTGCACGCGATCGCGGCCGCCTGAGCGAGGCGTTTCGCGCGCCACGCGCGTGCGGCGAGTGTGGTATCAATAGGCAGGTAGTCCGATTCACTTTCATTGCCCTGCTTCATTGAATAAGGAGTCCGAACATGGCCAGGAAAGCTCAAGCTGCCCAGATCAACATCGGCATCAGCGACAAGGACCGCAAGAAGATCGCGGAAGGCCTGTCGCGCCTGCTTGCCGATACGTTCACGCTGTACCTGAAGACCCACAATTTCCACTGGAACGTCACGGGCCCGATGTTCAACACGCTGCACCTGATGTTCGAGGAGCAGTACAACGAACTGTGGCTCGCGGTCGATTCGGTTGCCGAACGCATTCGCACGCTCGGCGTCGTCGCGCCGGGCACCTTCGGCGATTTCGCGAAACTGTCGTCGGTGCCGGAAGCGAACGGTGTGCCCGCTGCCGAAGACATGATCCGCCAGCTCGTCGAAGGGCACGAGGCCGTCGTGCGTACCGCGCGTGCGATTTTTCCGCTTGCCGATGCGGCGAGCGACGAGCCGACCGCCGACCTGCTGACGCAGCGCCTGCAGATCCATGAAAAAACCGCGTGGATGCTGCGGTCGTTGCTCGCGTGAGTGTGCCGCGCGCAGCACGCTGGCTGAGGCGTGCGCATACTGGCTCCGGCCCTGATTGATCCCCCTTGGGCTGAATCACGGCCGATACTGAGCGCGGATCCATGCGTGCGCCGGCTCTGTCCCTTGATTAATGCGCATTGCGGCTCGGCCATGTGCAGCGGGCGCGGGCCGCGCGCCGGCGTCCGGCCGCGATCATACTCGGGCCGCGCCGACATGACGCGAAGCACCGCTCGGCTCTAAAATGCCGGGGTTATCTTCCCGGTGCTTCGCCATGCTTGCCCGCTTTCCCCTGTATCTGCGGCTCGTCCGGATGGACAAGCCGATCGGCAGCCTGCTGCTGCTGTGGCCGACGCTCAACGCGCTGTGGATCGCGTCCGACGGCCATCCGCGCTGGCCGCTGCTCGTGATCTTCTCGCTCGGCACGCTGCTGATGCGCTCGGCCGGCTGCGCGATGAACGATTACGCCGACCGCGACTTCGACCGCCACGTGAAGCGCACGGCCGACCGGCCCCTGACGTCGGGCAAGATCCGTGCATGGGAAGCCATCGCGATCGCGGTCGGGCTCGCCTTCATCTCGTTCCTGCTGATCCTGCCGCTCAACACGCTGACGAAGCAGCTGTCCGTCGTCGCGCTGTTCGTCGCGGGCTCGTATCCGTTCATGAAGCGCTTCTTCGCGATTCCGCAGGCCTATCTGGGCATCGCGTTCGGCTTCGGCATCCCGATGGCGTTCGCGGCCGTGCAGGACACGGTGCCGACGATCGCGTGGGTGATGCTGGTCGCGAACATTTTCTGGTCGGTCGCGTACGACACCGAATACGCGATGGTCGATCGCGACGACGACATCAAGATCGGCATCCGCACGTCCGCGCTGACGTTCGGCCGCTTCGACGTCGCGGCCGTGATGCTGTGCTACGCGGTGACGCTCGGCATCTACGTGTGGATCGGCGTGACGCTCGGCTTCGGCCTCGCATACTGGGCCGGCTGGGCGGCGGCGGTCGGCTGCGCGCTGTATCACTACACGCTGATCAAGGACCGCGAGCGGATGCCGTGCTTCGCGGCGTTCCGGCACAACAACTGGCTCGGCGGCGTGCTGTTCGCCGGGATCGCCGTGCATTACCTGCTGGCGGGGAGCTGAATGTCGCGATCTCGCCGCAGGCGGTATGCGCGGCTAAACGCGGTAACAACAAAAAAGCGGCCTGGGCCGCTTTTTTGTTGTACGTGCGCATCAGCATGACGGGGCGGGGCACCCAACGCATACAGCGAGCGCCGGGCCGGCACCGCCGGCGCGCTTACGCGCGGCCGAGCTCGTCGCCCATTTCCTTCGCGCGCGCTTCGGCCGCGAGTGCACCGCGCACGATCGCATCCTTCACGCCTTGCGCGTCGAACGACGCGAGCGCGGCGGCCGTCGTGCCGCCCTTCGACGTCACGCGCTCGCGCAGCACGCTCGCCGGCTCGCCCGATTGCGCGGCGAGTTGCGCGGCGCCCGTGAACGTCGCGACCGCGAGCGCACGGCCCTGTTCGTCGTTCATGCCGAGCTGGCGCGCGGCTTCCTGCAGCGCTTCGATGAAATAGAACACGTACGCGGGGCCGCTGCCCGAGATCGCGGTGACGGCGTCGAGCTTCGACTCGTCATCGAACCAGACGATTTCACCGACTGCACCCAGCACGTTCGACGCGAGTTCGCGGCCCGCCGCGTCGACGCCCGGCAGTGCGGCGAGGCCGGTCACGCCCATGCCGACGAGCGCGGGCGTGTTCGGCATCGTGCGCACGATGCGTGCGTAGTCACCGAGCCAGCGCGCGAGATCGCTGCCGCGGATGCCGGCCGCGATGCTGATCACGAGTTGTGTCTTCAGGTGCGGCGCGAGCGCCTGCGCGACGTCCTTCAGTACCTGCGGCTTCACCGCGAGCACGACCGCGTCGTAGTCGGCGAGCGTCGCGTCGATGGCCGCGCCGGTGCGCACGCCGAACTGCTGGGCGGCGCGCGCGCGCACCTCTTCGTTGACGTCGATGGCATACAGGCCGTCAGCGGCGACGCCGCGCTTGATCAGGCCGCCGATCAGGGCCGCGGCCATGTTGCCGCCGCCGATGAATGCGATTTTCATGATGTCGGATTGAGCGAGTGAGTGAACGGAAAGGCGTAAATGGGCGTGGCGTTCAGTGCGAGTAATCGCGCGCGCCGAAGATCGCGGTGCCGACGCGCACGATCGTCGCGCCTTCGAGCACGGCCGCGTCGAGATCGGCGGACATGCCCATCGACAACGTGTCGAGCGGCAGGCCGTCGGCGCGTAACGTGTCGAACAGCACGCGCAGCGCACGATGCGGCGCGCGTTGCGCGTCGGTGTCGCCGGCCGGTTCCGGAATCGCCATCAGCCCCCGCAGCCGCAGCGACGGCAGCGCGGCGACCGCGCGCGCAACCTCGGCCACGTCGGCCGGCGCAACGCCGCTCTTCGACGCCTCGCCGCTGATGTTCACCTGCACGCACACGTTGAGCGGCGGCAGGTGCGCGGGGCGCTGTTCCGACAGGCGCTGCGCGATCTTCAGCCGGTCGACCGAATGGACCCAGTCGAAGCGTTCGGCCACCGGACGCGTCTTGTTCGATTGCAGCGGCCCGATGAAATGCCATTCGAGATCCGCACGCAGGTCGGCGAGCGCGTCGATCTTGTCGATCGATTCCTGCACGTAGTTTTCGCCGAACGCACGCTGCCCGGCCGCATGCGCGGCGCGCACGTCGTCGGCGGGAAACGTCTTGGAAACGGCGAGCAGCGACACGGTGGCGGGATCGCGGCCGGCCGCGCGGGCGGCGTCGGCGATGCGGCGATGAACGGAGGCGAGACGGGCGGCGAGATCGGACATGACGGGCACGAAAGCAGGCACGAAAGCGGGCATGGTGCGGATGCGCCCATTATACGGACGCCGTGCGCGAGGCCCAGCGTCCAACCGACATTCGCATGGGCACGCGCTAGCCGTACAGCAGATGCTCGACGAGCTGGATCCAGTGCGTGACCGGAATCTGCGTGCCGCTCTGCAGGTGCGCGATGCAGCCGATGTTGCCGGAGACGATCATCTGCGGTTCGAGCGCCTGCAGCTTCAGCAGCTTCTGCTTGCGCAACCGGTACGACAGCGACGGCTGCGTCAGCGAATAGGTGCCGGCCGACCCGCAGCACAGATGGCTGTCGGCCGGCAGCCGCACGTCGATGCCGAGCGTCTCGAGCAGGCGTTCGACCTTGCCGCGCGACTGCTGGCCGTGCTGCAGCGTGCACGGCGGGTGGTACGCGACCGTATGGATCGCGCGGCGCCGCGCGAGCGTCGCGAGCTCGGCCTCGAACGCGAGCAGTACGTCGGAGATGTCGCGCGTGAGCGACACGATGCGCTGCGCCTTCTCCGCGTAGGCCGGGTCGTCGCGCAGCAGGTGCGCGTATTCGAGCACCGTCGCGCCGCAGCCCGACGCGTTCATCACGATCGCCTCGACACCCTGTTCGACATGGGGCCACCACGCGTCGATGTTGCGGCGCGCGTCGTCGAGCGCTTCGTCGTGATAGTTCAGGTGCAGCCGGATCGCGCCGCAGCAGCCCGCGTCGGGCGAGACGACCGTCTCGATGCCGAGCGCGTCCAGCACGCGCGCGGTCGCGATGTTGATGTTCGGCAGCATCGACGGCTGTACGCAGCCGCCGAGCATCAGCATCTTGCGCGTATGCGTGAGGTGCGGCCATTCGAGCAGCCGTGTGCGCGGCGGCACCTTGTCGCGCAGCCGCTTCGGCAGCAGCGGCCGCACGTGCTGGCCGAGCCGCATCACCGGCGAGAACAGCGCCTCGTTCGGCACCAGGCTCGCGAGCAGGCGGCGCACGACACGCTGCTGCGCCGGGCGCTGCACCTGCGCCTCGACGTGCTTGCGGCCGATCTCGACGAGCCGGCCGTACTGGACGCCGGACGGGCAGGTCGTCTCGCAACTGCGGCACGTGAGGCAGCGGTCGAGGTGCTGCTGCGTGCTGCGCGTGACGGGCGCGCCTTCGACCATCTGCTTGATCAGGTAGATCCGGCCTCGCGGGCCGTCGAGTTCGTCGCCGAGCAACTGGTAGGTCGGGCAGGTCGCGGTGCAGAACCCGCAATGCACGCACTTGCGCAATATCGCGTCGGCTTCGTCGCCGTCGGGCGTATTGCGGATGAAATCGGCGAGGTTCGTTTGCATCGCTCAGAGATCCGGGTAGAGCCGGCCGCGGTTGAAGATGCGCGCGGGATCGAACGCGGCCTTCAGCCCGCGGTGGATTTTCATCATCGGGGCGGGGAGCGGCGTGAACACGCCCGCGCTGCGGTCGTACGCGTCGCCCGCGCGGAACAGCGTCGCGTGGCCGCCGGCCTGCTTCGCGCTCATCCGCACGGTCTGCGCATCGGCGTCGGTGATCCACCAGCGCTGCGCGCCCCCCCATTCCATCAGCTGGGTACCGGGCAGGTGCATCGGTTCGGTGATCGACGGCAGCGCGAGGCGCCACAGCGCGTAGCCGGGCGGGATGCCGTTGAAGAACGGGTCGGTATGCTCGCGCAGGCCGGCCCAGAAGCGCTCGGCCTCGACCGCATCGACGACTTCGCCGCCGAGCAGCGTCTTCGCGGATTTCACGGCCGCTTCGGCGCCCGACAGGCGCAGCACGAGCGTGCCGTTGCGCCAGCCGCTCGCGCTGACGGGCAGCGGATGGCCGCCCCATTCGTTGAGCTTGCGCACCGCGTCGGTCGCGGTCATCTCGAACTTCAGCGTGACTTCGGCGACGGGCATCGGCAGCACCTTGATCGACAGGTCGAGCATCAGCCCGAGCGTGCCGAGCGCGCCGGCCATCAGCCGCGACACGTCGTAGCCGGCCACGTTCTTCACGACCTGACCGCCGAAACGCAGCATTTCGCCGCGGCCGTTCATCAGCGTGACGCCGAGCACGAAATCGCGCGCCGCGCCGCAGGTGGCGCGCCGTGGGCCCGCCAGGCCGGCCGCGACGCAGCCGCCGACGGTGGCCGAGCGGCCGAAGTGCGGCGGCTCGAACGGCAGCATCTGGCCGCACTCGGCGAGGACGGTTTCGAGCTGCGCGAGCGGCGTGCCCGCGCGGACCGTGACGACGAGTTCGGCCGGGTCGTACGACACCACGCCCTGAAACGCGCGCGTGTCGAGTATTTCGCCCTCGAGCGCCTGGCCGTACCAGTCCTTGGTGCCGCCGCCGCGAATCCGCAGCGGCCGGCCGTCGGCACTGGCGGCGCGGACACGCTCGGCCCATCCGGCGACGATGTCGTCCTCTTCCATGTTCTGTTGCTGCCTCGACTTGTTGTTCGGTCGATTGTACCGGGGTGGCGCGAATCCACATCGCGACTATCCCTAAGCCCCGTATTGCAGGCCGCAAGCTTGTGCCGTCGCGCGAGCGGGCCGCGCGGGCGCGTCCCGCCGCCGCGACCCGCCCGCCGGCACGGGCCGCGTACCGAGGGTGGGGCTCAGAAGCGCGGCAGGTCGGGGTGCGGCAGCAGCCCGCCGCGCACGTGCTGGCGACCGTACTCGGCGCAGCGCGCGCGGGTCGGGATGCCCTTGTCCGGGTTGAGCAGCCCCGCCGGATCGAACGCGCGCTTGACCGCGAAGAACGCATCGCGCTCCTGCGGCGAGAACTGTACGCACATCGAATTGAGCTTCTCGATGCCGACGCCGTGCTCGCCCGTCACGCTGCCGCCGAATTCCACGCAGCATTCGAGGATTTCCGCACCGAACTGCTCGGCGCGGTGCAGTTCGTCCGGATCGTTCGCGTTGTACAGGATCAGCGGATGCATGTTGCCGTCGCCCGCATGGAACACGTTGATGCAGCGCAGCCCGTAGCGCGTTTCGAGCTGCTCGATGCGCGCGAGCAGCGGGCCGATCGCGCGGCGCGGCACGGTGCCGTCCATGCAGTAATAGTCGGGTGAAATACGGCCGGCGGCCGGGAACGCGTTCTTGCGGCCCGACCAGTAGCGCAGCCGCTCGCTCTCGTTGCGCGACACCTGGATGCGCGTCGCGCCATGCTCGCGCAGCACGGCCGTCATCCGCACGATCTCTTCGGCGACTTCTTCCGGCGTGCCGTCCGATTCGCACAGCAGGATCGCCTTCGCGTCGAGGTCGTAGCCGGCATGCGTGAAGGACTCGACGGCCTGCGTGGCCGGCTTGTCCATCATTTCGAGCCCGGCCGGGATGATCCCCGACGCGATGATCGCCGCGACGGCCTCGCCGCCCTTGACGACGTCGTCGAAGCTCGCCATCACGAGCTGGGCCGTTTGCGGCTTCGGGATCAGCTTCACCGTGACCTCGGTGACGATCGCGAACATCCCTTCGCTGCCGATCATCACGGCGAGCAGGTCGAGGCCCGGCATGTCGAGCGCGAGCGAGCCGAACTCGACGATCTCGCCGTCGATCGTCACCGCGCGCACGCGCATCACGTTGTGCACGGTCAGCCCGTATTTCAGGCAGTGGACCCCACCGGAATTCTCCGCGACGTTGCCGCCGATCGTGCACGCGATCTGCGACGACGGATCGGGCGCGTAATACAGGCCGTACGGCGCGGCGGCTTCCGAGATCGCGAGGTTGCGCACGCCGGGCTGCACGGTCGCCGTGCGCGCGTAGGGATCGACTTCGACGATGCGCGTGAAGCGCGCCAGCGACAGCACGACGCCGAGCGCGATCGGCAGCGCGCCGCCCGACAGGCTCGTGCCCGCGCCGCGCGGCACGATCGGCACTTCCATGCGGCGGCAGATCTGCACGATCCGCTGCACCTGCGATTCCGTTTCGGGCAGCGCGACCGCGAGCGGCAGGCGGCGGTACGCGGACAGGCCGTCGCATTCGTACGGCGCCGTGTCTTCGTCGCGGTACAGCAGGCAGTGCGTCGGCAGCACGGCCATCAGCGCCTGCACGACTTCACGCTGGCGCTGCGCGCGTGCCGCGCTCGACAGTTCGACGGGAGCGTTCATGGGGTCTCCAGCAGCAGGCGGCGCGGCATCGCGCCACCGTGTCAGCACGTGAAAATCTTGCCCGGATTCATCAGGTTGCGCGGATCGAGCGCGAGCTTGATCGCCCGCATCGTGTCGATCGCGTTGTCGCCGTGCTCCTTCGGCAGGAAGCGCATCTTGTGCAGCCCGACGCCGTGCTCGCCCGTGCAGGTGCCGCCGAGGCGCAACGCGCGCTCGACGATCCGGTCGTTGATGTGTTCGGCCTCGGCGATTTCTTCCGGCTTGTCGGGGTCGATCAGGATCGCGACGTGAAAATTGCCGTCGCCGACGTGGCCGACGATCGGGCAGGGCAGCGACG
Source organism: Burkholderia sp. Se-20373 (assembly GCF_017104705.1). Lineage (NCBI taxonomy): Bacteria > Pseudomonadati > Pseudomonadota > Betaproteobacteria > Burkholderiales > Burkholderiaceae > Burkholderia > Burkholderia sp. Se-20373. The sequence goes on from NZ_JAAGPH010000092.1 coordinate 28,914, forward strand.
ACGCGCGCAGGTCGACTTCGGTTTCCTCGACGCACGCGGCGAGCTGCGAGATCGGCACGCACACGTCGGTCGTCACCGCGCGGCAGCCGGGTTTCAACTGCAGCATCGCGAAATACGCGTTGTGGCGGGCGGCCCAGAGCCGGCTGCGGTCCTCGGGGCGGGTCGCCCATTCGAAGCCCTGGCCGTTGTTCTGGCCGGCGAGCGCCTGCACGAGTTCGGCCTGCTCCTTCACGCCGGCCTCGGTGCCGTGGAATTCGAAGAACAGCGTCGGCGCTTCGGTGAGCGTCAGGTTCGAATGGCGGTTGATCGAGCGCACGGCGAGCGCATCGACGAATTCGACGCGCGCGATCGGCACGCCGATCTGGATCGTCTCGATCACGGTGCGCACCGCGTCGCCCATCGACGGGAACGTGCAGATCGCGGCGGATACGGCTTCGGGCAGCGGATGCAGGCGCAGCGTGATCTCGGTGATCACGCCGAGCGTGCCTTCGGAGCCGACGAACAGGCGCGTGAGGTCGTAGCCGGCCGACGACTTGCGGGCGCGCGAGCCGGTTTTCACCACGCGGCCGTCGGCGAGCACGGCGGTCAGGCCGAGCACGTTCTCGCGCATCGTGCCGTAGCGCACGGCGTTGGTGCCCGACGCGCGCGTTGCGGTCATCCCGCCGATGCTCGCGTCGGCGCCCGGGTCGATCGGGAAGAACAGGCCGGTGTCGCGCAGTGCTTCGTTGAGCGCCTTGCGCGTGATGCCCGGCTCGACCGTCACGGTCAGGTCTTCGGCGTTGATCGACAGCACGCGGTTCATTTCCGACAGGTCGAGCGAGACGCCGCCGCGCACCGCGAGCAAATGGCCTTCGAGCGACGAGCCGGCGCCGTACGGGATCAGCGGGACGCTGTACAGCGAACACAGCGACACGACTTCGCGCACGTCGTCCGCGCTGTGCGCGAACACGACGGCGTCGGGCAGTTGCGGGTCGAACGGCGATTCGTCGCGGCCGTGGTGGGCGCGGACGGCATCAGCGGTCGACACGCGCTCGCCGAAGGCGGCGCGCAGCGCATCGAGCATGGCAGGGGGAAGGGGGCGGCGCGTGGCGGCCGGCTGGGCAGGGTGATTCACGTACGTCTCCTTGTCGATCCGGGTGAGCGCGTTGGCGCCGGCCCGGCTCCCGTGCTGCGGGGTTTCGGCCCATTCTACGCTGTAACGCCCGCTGCGCCCGCCTCCGCGGGCTGCGATAATCGCGTTCGAACGCAACCGGGCCGCGTCGCGGCCACGCACGAGAGGACATTCGCATGGGCAACCGCTTGAGCAAGATCGCCACGCGCACGGGCGACGATGGCACCACCGGGCTCGGCGACGGCCGGCGCATCGGCAAGGACGACACGCGGATCGCCGCGATCGGCGACGTCGACGAACTGAACTCGAACCTCGGCGTGCTGCTCGCCGAAACGCTGCCGGACGAGATCCGCACGGCGCTCGTGACGATCCAGCACGACCTGTTCGATCTCGGCGGCGAACTGTGCATTCCCGGCCATACCGTGCTCGACGACACGCATCTCGCCCGTCTCGACCGCTGGCTCGCCGACTACAACGCGACGCTGCCGCCGCTGAAGGAATTCATCCTGCCGGCCGGCTCGCGCGCGGCGTCGCTCGCGCACGTGTGCCGAACTGTCTGCCGCCGCGCGGAGCGCTCGATCGTCGCGCTCGGGCGCACCGAGACGCTCAACGATGCGCCGCGGCGCTACGTGAACCGGCTGTCGGACCTGCTGTTCGTGCTGGCGCGCGTGCTGAACCGCACCGACGGCGGATCGGACGTGCTGTGGGAGCGCGGCCGCGTCCGCTGACGGTTTGCCCCTTGACGCACTGCGACAATTTGCCCGAGGAGCATCGATTTTTAAAGATGTATTGTGTGTGCATGTTTAACGGAGAACGAACATGACCCACATCACCGCTGACCAGATGGCTCGCGTGAAGGCCACTGCCCCTGTCCTCGCCGTGCATGGCGCGACGATCACGAAGCACTTCTACCAGCGCATGTTCGCGCGCCATCCGGAACTGAAGAACCTGTTCAACCAGACGCACCAGAAGACGGGCAGCCAGCCGGAAACGCTCGCGAAGGCCGTCTACGCGTATGCGGCGAACATCGACAACCTCGGCGCGCTGGGCGGCGCCGTGACCAAGATCGCGCACAAGCACGCGAGCCTGAACATCCGCCCGGAGCATTACCCGATCGTCGGCGAGAACCTGCTCGCGTCGATCGTCGAAGTGCTGGGCGACGCGGTCGATGCCGAGACGCTTGAGGCGTGGCGCGTCGCGTACGGCCAGCTTGCGCAGATCCTGATCGGCGTCGAGGCCGACCTTTACGCGGGCGCCGCGTGGAGCGGGTTCCGTCCGTTCAAGGTCGAGCGCAAGGTGCGCGAGAGCGACGAGATCACGTCGTTCTACCTGACGCCGGCCGACGGCGGCGCGGCGCCGATGTTCGAGCCCGGCCAGTACATCACGGTGAAGCGCTTCGTCGGCGACCTCGGCGTCGATCAACCGCGCCAGTACAGCCTGTCCGATGCGCCGCACGGCAAGTGGCTGCGCATCTCGGTGAAGCGTGAAGCCGGCAAGCCGGAAGTCATTCCGGCCGGCAAGGTATCGACGCTGATGCACGACGGCGTGGAGGAAGGGGCGATCGTCGAGGTGACCGCGCCGATGGGCGAATTCTCGCTGAAGCGTGGCGTCGAGACGCCGGTGGTGCTGATCTCCGGCGGCGTCGGCATCACGCCGATGATGTCGATGGCGTCTACGCTGATCGCCGAGGGCAGCCGGCGCGAAGTGCGGTTCGTCCATGCCTGCCGCTCGGGCGCGGTGCACGCATTCCGCGACTGGCTGAACGATACGGTGCGCGACCATGCGAACATCAAGCGCACGGTGGTGTACGAGCTGGTCGGCCCGAACGATCTCGCCGGCATCGACCACGACCTGGAAGGGCGCCTCACGCCGGAACGCGTGCAGCAATACGCGCTCGTGCCCGACGCCGACTACTACATCTGCGGCCCGATCGGGTTCATGAAGGCGCAGCGTGACGCGCTCGTCGCGCTGGGTGTCGCGCCGGAACGCGTGAATACCGAGATCTTCGGCTCGGGCGCGCTCGAGTAACGCGGACCCGCAAGGTCTTGGACCCATGAAAAAGCCCGGTGCTGAACTGCACCCCAGAAGTTGGACACTGATCCAGCCTCTGGGGTGTTTTTCATGACGAAGTACGACGAGCGGTTTCGACTGCAGGTAGTTCAGGAATATCTGGGAGGAGAGGCGAGCACACGCATGCTTGCAACTCGTCACGGGGTTGGACGCACGGTCATCCGGCGCTGGGTGGCGAGCTATCGGGAGCACGGCGTGGCCGGGCTGAAAAGGAAAGTCGCTCAGTACGACGCCCGGTTCAAGCTATCGGTGCTACAGCGCATGCAGCGCGACGGGCTGACGTATGGCCAAACGGCAGCGTTATTCGACATTCGAAGCGCTGGGCACGTGTCAACTTGGGCGCGCCTGTATCATGAGGGCGGTTTCGATGCACTGTCCCCTCGTCGACGAGGGCGCCCCCGAAAGATGGCCACTTCACTTCCGCCCAAACCCACTGAAGCCGGTTCGCCGGATGAACGCTCGC
>NZ_JAAGPH010000093.1:0-32355 GCF_017104705.1 Burkholderia sp. Se-20373
AGCCACACCCGCGTGCCCTACACGCCGCTCTTCCGATCTGCCACCGCACGGCCGACCGCGCCGGCAGCGACCGGCGATCCGCTGACCGCGCTGCTGCTGCGCGTCGACACGGAACCCGTGCGCGATGTGCAGGCCGGGCTTCCGCATTGATTGAATCCCTGAACCTCTCTTCCGACCGAGCTTCACGATGAATCCGACCCGACGCCATTTCCTCGCGCAAGCGAGCGCCCTCGCCACGATCGCCGCGGCCCCGGCCGCCCTGCACGCGCAATCGGGCACGCGGCCGCTGCTGCGCGCCGGCGACCAGAAAGGCGGGCTGCGCGCGCTGCTCGAAGCGGCCGGCGAACTGAACGGCCTGGCGTACGACATCGCGTGGACCGAGTTCCCGGCCGCCGCGCCGCTCGCCGAAGCGCTGAACGCGGCCGCCGTCGACTGTGGCCCGATCGGCGATGCGCCGGTGATCTTCGCGCTCGCATCGGGCGCACGCATCAAGGTGATCGGCGCGAACCGTTCCGACCCGTACGGCACGGCGGTGCTCGTGCAGCCCGACGCGGCGCTGAAAGGCGCGGCCGACCTGAAGGGCAAACGCATCGGCACCACGCGCGGCTCGATCGGCCATTTCGTCACGCTGAAGGCGCTCGATGCGGCCGGCCTGCCGCCCGACGCCGTGTCGTTCCGCTTCCTGCCGCCGGCCGACACGATGCTGGCGCTCGCAACCGGTTCGATCGACGCGTGGGCGACCTGGGAGCCCTATACCGCGCTCGCCGAAACGAGCGGCCGTGCGCGCGTGCTCGTCAATGGCCGCGGGCTGTGGTCGGGCCTCAGCTACCTCGCGGCGACCGATGCGGCGATCGCGTCGAAGCGCGACGTGCTGCACGATTTCCTGCGGCGCGTCGTCCGCGCGCAGACCTGGTCGTACCGGCATGTCGATGCGTATTCCGCGGCCCTCGCGCGCATCATCGGCATTCCGCCGGCGGCCGCGAAGCTGCAGTTCGAGCGCCGCAACACGCGCTGGCTGCCGATCGACGCGACGGTCATCGCGGAGCAACAACGCACGGCCGACTTCTATCTGAAAGCGGGACTGTTGCGCCAGCCGCTCGACGTGCGCACGACATTCGACTCCGGTTTCCCGCTCGCATGACCGGCCGCGCGACGGCGCGCAGCCACCCAAACGGCTGCGGCGCGATCTGGCACAATCGCAGTCTCGCCATTCGCCTCCAGCCAGCGTCATGCCAGCCATCGCCGAACTCTTCGTCTACCCGATCAAATCCTGCGCCGGCATCGCGCTGTCGCGCGCGCAACTGCTCGAAACGGGCCTCGCGTACGACCGCCACTGGCTGATCACCGACCCGGCCGGGCAGATGATCACGCAGCGCACGCACCCGCGCCTCGCGCTGATCCGCACGGCGCTCGACAGCGATGCGCTCGTGCTGAACGCGCCGGGCATGCGCGAGATCCGCACGCCGCTCGACGGCGACGTATCGCCCGCCACGCCGAAAATGGCCGCGACCGTATGGCGCGACACCGTCGACGCGATCGACACGGGTGCCGAAACGGCCGCCTGGCTCACCGAATTCCTCGGCACACCCACGAAGCTCGCGCGCTTCGGGCCCGACGCGCGTCGCGGCTGCAACCGCAAATGGACCGGCGAGATCGATACGCACACGCAGTTCGCGGACGGTTACCCGCTGCTCGTGATCGGCCAGTCGTCGCTCGACGACCTGAACGCGCGGCTCGCCGCGAAGGGCGCGCCGGCGATCCCGATGAACCGCTTCCGCCCGAATATCGTCGTGTCGGATCTCGACGCGTTCGAAGAGGATTTCGTCGAACACCTCGACACGGAAGGCGCGACGCCCGTGCGGCTGCGCTTCGTGAAGCCGTGCACGCGTTGCCCGATGCCGGCGATCGACCAGGCCACTGGCGCGCCTGATCCTGCATGGCCGCACGAGCCGACCGACACGATGCAGACCTATCGAGCGAACCCGAACTTCAACGGCGAACTGACGTTCGGCATCAATGCGATCGTCGTCGAAGGCGCGGGCGCGTGGCTCGAAGTCGGCCAGTCGCTGGAAGCGGAGATCGGGTTCGGCGATTGAGCCGGACGCACTGAACCTCTCGCCCCTTCACTGCCGGGAAGCCGCGACTCACGGCCAGCCGCTTCCCGCATCGCTGATCGCCATCACGCAACGCGCGGCGCGGCGTCGTTCGTCGCCGGCAGCCAGATCGTCACGACCAACCCACCGCCAACCGCATCGGCCAGCGTCACGCTGCCCTGATGCACGCGCGCGATCTCGCGCACGATCGACAGCCCGAGCCCCGTCCCTTCGACCGTCTGCGTCTTGCTGCCGCGATGGAAGCGCTCGAACACCGCGTCACGCTCGTCCGCCGGAATGCCCGGCCCGTTGTCGATGACGTCGAGCCGCGCGTGCTCGCCATCGCGCGACACACGCACCGTGATCACCGTGCGATCACCCGCATAACGGATCGCGTTGTCGATCAGGTTGCCGATCATCTCGCCGAGCAGGTCGGACTGCCCGTGCACGTCGAGATCGGCCTCGTGCTCGAAGCCGAGATCGATGTCGCGCGCGCGGGCGACCGGCGACCAGTCGAGCGTCACGCTGCGCGCGAGCCGGTGCAACGCGACGGGCTTGTGCGCGACCGCATGGCCGCTGTCCGAATCGAGTCGCGACAGCGACAGCAGTTGCTGCACGATCTTCGCGGCCTGCCGCACCGCGCCGTTCGCACGCCGCAAGTGCCCGTTCGCGCGCGGCTGCTCGTCGGGCCGCAACGCGAGCTCGACCCCGGCCTGCACGGCCGCGAGCGGCGTCTTCAGTTGATGGGCCGCGTCCGCGAAAAAGCGGCGCCGCGCGACCTGCATCCGCTGCGTACGGCCGATGTACTGGTTGATCGACTCGACGAGCGGCGCGAGTTCGCTCGGCACCGCGCCGGTATCGAGGGGCGTCGTGTCGTCCTCGCTGCGCGCGGCAACCGTCGCCGACAGCCGGTTCAGCGGCCGCAGCCCGCGCCCGACGCCGAGCCACACGATGCCGAGCGCCAGCACGACGAGCAATCCTTCCTGCAGCAGCGACCCCACCAGGATCTCGCGCGCGAGCGCCTGGCGCGCCTCGATCGTCTCGCCGACCATCACCCACACGATGCGCGACTGCGCGGTCGGCACGTCGTGCACCGGGATGCGCAGCGCGGCCATCCGCAACTGCTCGCCGCGATAGACGACGTCGTAGTAACGCGTGACGAACAGCGCGCCGTCGCCTGCGTCGCGCCCTTGCGGCAGCGGCAGGTCCGGGTAGCCGGTGATCGTGTGGCCGTTGTCCTCGCGGATCAGGTAGTAGACCTTGCCGCCATCGCTCGACTCGAGCATTTCGAGCGCGAGATACGGCAGGTCGACCTCGATCTCGCCGTCGTTGAGCCGCACGCCTTCGCGGATCGACTTCAGCGACGACGACAGCGTGCGGTCGAACGCGACGTGCGCGGCGCTCATCGCGCGCTGGTACGTGAGCCACGAGTCGAGCGCGAGCAGCCCGAGCAGCGGCAGCAGCAGCCACAGCGCGACCTGGGTGCGCAGGTTCGTGCGGGTCACGCGGCCTCCTGCCAGGCAGGGCCGTGGGGCTTGGCGGAGCATGCACCCGGCACCGCTCGGCGCCCGCTCGGTCGGCCGTGAAGGGCATGCGTGTCGTTGGCGGGCCGCGAACGTGTCGATCCGGCATAGCGCGTCAACGTGCCCACCCGTTCCGCGCAAGGATCGTGAGCGCCGCGGCGGCTCATTCAGCCGTCTCCGCCTTCGCTTCCAGCAGATAACCGAGCCCCCGCAGCGTGACGATCGCGATGCCCGTGTTCTCGAGCTTCTTGCGCAGCCGGTACACGTAGATCTCGATCGCGTCGGCATTCACCGACTCGTCGAGCCCGAAGATCTTTTCCGACAGCGTTTCCTTGTTGATCGCGCGGCCGTTGCGCAGGATCAGCACCTCGAGCACCGAGCGTTCGCGCGGCGTGAGCGACAGCGGCTCGCCCGCAAGCTGGAAGCTGCGATCGATACTGTCGTACGAAAGCGGCCCGCATTCGACCCGCGAATGCTCGTGGCCGAGGCTGCGGCGGATCAGCGCGCGGGCGCGTGCCTCCAGTTCGGTCAGTTCGAACGGCTTCGCCAGATAGTCGTCGGCGCCGAGATCGAGCCCCTTCACGCGATCCTCGACCGAGCCGTGCGCGGTCAGGATCAGCACCGGCACCGGATTGCGGCGCGCGCGCAGCCGCCGCAGCACTTCCAGCCCGTCGAGCTTCGGCAGCCCGAGATCGAGAATCACCAGCGCGTAATCCTGCGTGCGCAGCACGTGGTCGGCCGCCTCGCCGTCCGCCATGTGGTCGACCGCGAAGCGCGCCGCGCTCAGCGCATCGTTCAGCGACTGGGCGAGATTCGGATTGTCTTCGACGAGCAGCACACGCATGGCGATTCCGTAAGGTCAGTGACAGGCCGCTACATTACATGATCCTTTCCATCACGACGCCTCGCGGAAACACGGGTTGCGCCGCCCGTGCGGGCACACGTCGGCCGGCGCGCCGACCGCCGCTCAGCGCTCGGCGGCGGGACGATTCCGCGTCGCGAAGCGCGAACTTTCGCCTGCCCGCCGCCGCTCGCGCAGGCCGACCGCGACCGCCAGGAACGCGACGCTCGCACCGGCCGTGACGACGATCATCGGGCGCGCGGTGCCGTCCGACAGCCACGCCAGCACGCCGCCGCACGCGGCCGTGATCGCCATCTGGATAAAGAAGAACAGCCCGGACGCCGTCCCGGCGATCGTCGTGTACGGCTGCATCACCGCAAACTGGCAGGCCGGGATCGCGATCCCGACGGCGATCATCACGAAGAACATCGGGACGACCAGCGCCGCCACCGCCGTCGGCGCGATCGCGCCGCCGATCCACAACACGGCGGCGCTGGCCAGATTGACGCCCGCCGCTGCCGCGATGACCGAATCGGCCTTCCAGCGCGTGCCGGTCCGTGCGAACAGGTTCGAGCCGATCAGGTAGCCGAGCACGGTCAGGCCGAAGATCGCCGCATACACCGGGCCCGATACGCCGCGTTGCCGCTGGAACAGCGTCGACGATTCCGCGATGAACGGGTAGTACGTGCAGTACGCGAAACTGATGGCGAGCGAGTAGCGCAGGAAACTGCGTTCGCGCAGCAGGCCCGCGTATGTCCGCAGCAGCCCCGCGCGCGGCGCCGGCCGCGCGTCGCGTTCACGCGTCTCCGGCAGGTAGCGCAGCACCATCGCCGTGGCGACCAGCCCGCCCGCCGCCAGCAAACCGAACACGCCGCGCCAGCCGAGCCATTCGGCCACCGCACTGCCGGCCAGCGGCGCAATCACCGGCGACAGCGCCATGCCGGCCGAGATGCGGCCCAGCATCGTGGCCTGCATCGCGGTCGGGAAGCGCTCGCGCACGATCACCCGCCCGATCACCGTTCCGCTGCAGCCGCCCAACGCCTGGAAGATGCGCGCGGCGACGATCGCCGTGACACTGGTCGACCACGCGCACGCGACGCTTGCGACCACATAGAGGCACAGGCCGCCGAGCAGGACCGGACGGCGGCCATAACGGTCGGACAACGGCCCCGACACCAGCATCGACAGCGCGTAGCCGACCATGTACAGGGTGAGCGTGAGTTGCAACTGGGCGTCGGTGCCGTGCAGCGCGTCCGCCATCGCCGGCAGCGACGGCAGGTACGCATCGATCGTGACCCGCGGCAGGCACACGACGAGCATCAACAGGAGCAGCCAGCCCCACTGGGGTAATGAACGCGTTTTCATGCGGTGAGCTCGTCTCCGGTCGGATTGATGGGGTCGACAGCAATCTAAGGTCAAAGTGATATAAGCTGAAGAGCCATTAAATCCGTGACTGAATAGACCACTATGCCGCGAGGCAAAGCCGCGATTCCGCTTGATCTGCCGTGCCCGGCCGGGCTGTCCACGGGCAGTCCGCAGTCGAAGCAGGAGTGCATTGCCGACGCGCTGCGCGATGCGATCCTGAAGCGCCTGCTGCCCGGCGACAGCCCGCTGCCGTCCAGCCGCACGCTTGCCGCGCGCTGGGGCGTCGCCCGGGGGACCGTCGAAGCGGCATACGACCGGCTGTGCTCCGAGGGCTACATCGCCCGCACGCAAGGGTCGGGGTCGCGGGTATGCGCGGTGGTGCCGGACAGCTATCTGCGCGCGACCGCGCAATCGCACGACACCCACCTTCCCCCAGCCGGCGCGCCCCCCGCGCCGGCGCGCACGGTCGAAGCCGTCGCGCCGGAACAAGGCGTGCGCCCGGGCGTCCCGTTCGTCGCGCGGCTTGCCGATCCCGGCCTGCTGCCGATGCAGCAATGGAAGAAGGCACTCGGGGCCAGCCTGCTTGCCGCGACCGCGCACGACCTCGGTGCCACGCCGGCGCAAGGCGTCGAGCGCCTGCGCAACGAAATCGCCGCGTACCTGCGGGAATACCGCGGCATCCCGTGCGACGCCGGCGACATCTTCATCACGACCGGCATCCGGCATTCGATCGATCTCGTCGCGCGCACGCTGCTCGCGGCCGGCTCGACGGTGCTGATGGAGGATCCCGGCTATGCGTCGGCGTGGCAGATCTTCACGATCGCGGGCGCGACCGTGATCGACGTGCCGGTCGATCGGGAAGGCATCGACGCGGCGTCGCTGGACCGCTATCCCGATGCGCGCGCGGCTTACGTGACGCCCGCCCATCAGGCGCCGCTCGGCGTCACGATGTCGGTGTCGCGCCGGCTCGAACTGCTCGACTGGGCGCAGCGCACCCGCGCATGGATCATCGAGGACGACTACGACGGCGAATTCAGCTACCAGACCGCCCCGCTGCCCGCGCTGAAATCGCTCGACGCGTGCGATCGCGTGATCTACTGCGGCTCGTTCAACAAGACGCTGTTCTCGGGGCTGCGCATCGGCTTCATGGTCGTGCCGGCGGAACTGCGGCCGGCGCTGTCGGCCGTGTGGCATGCGACCGCGCGCTCGGTCGGCGTGGCGCCCCAGCTGGCGCTGGCCCGCTTCATCGCGCACGGCGATTTTGCGAAGCACCTGCGCGCCGCGCGTCACGCGTACCGCCAGCGGCGCGACCTCGTGCTCGACCAGTTGGCGAAACACGCAGGCGGGCGGTACACGGTGTCCGGCGAGCACGCGGGCTTTCATTTCGTGCTGTGGCTGCCGCCCGGGATGGACGACACAACTTACGTCGCGCAAGCCCAGGCGGACGGCGTCGAATTGCAGCCGATCCGCGGATTCTGTCGAAGCGCCCGGTGCGAAGCGGGCGTCGTCGTCGGGTATTCCGCGCTGACGGCCGCGCACGCGCGGCATGGCGGCCGGCTGCTCGGCAAGCTGCTCGCGCAACCCGTCTAACCGCTCCTGTCATCGTTGCCGCGCCCCGCGGCAACCCGCCGCCCTCCCTTGTCCGACCGTGCCGCGCGCCGCGAAACGCGCGGCCGCCGCCGCTTCGACCTCGGGAAATCCATGACACAAAGGACACGATTGCTCACCAAAATGAAAGCGGCCTGAAAGTACCCCGCAATTAACATCCGCTCCACTCGAACAACACCTAGACGTAACTGGAGGAAGACATGCCGTTTGCACCGAAGCACCTCGCCGCCGCGCTGGCGGTCGTTCTGGGCACTGCCGCCGGCAGCGCCGCCGCGCAGGTTCCGGCCGGGTATCCGGGGAGCTACCAGGGCGTGATCGACGCCGCGAAGAAGGAAGGCAAGCTGATCGTCTACTCGACGACCGACACGGGCCTCGTGCGTCCGCTGATCAAGGACTTCGAAAGCCTGTACGGCGTGAAGGTCGAGTACAACGACATGAACAGCACCGAGCTGTACAACCGCTACATCAGCGAGAACGCGGCGAGCAGCACCAGCGCCGACGTGCTGTGGAGCTCGGCGATGGACCTGCAGGTCAAGCTCGTCAACGACGGCCTGATGGCGTCGTACGATTCCCCCGAAAGCGCGAACCTGCCGCAATGGGCGCAATACCAGAAGCAGGCCTACGGCACGACGTTCGAGCCGCTCGCAATCGTCTACAACAAACGCCTGATCCCCGAGAACGAAGTGCCGAAGACGCGCGCCGAGCTGATCAAGCTGCTCGCGTCGCAACCGGACAAGTTCAAGGGCAAGCTCACGACGTACGACGTCGAGAAATCCGGCGTCGGCTTCAACGCGCTGACGCAGGACGCGCACCTGAACGAGAAGGTCACGTGGGAACTCGTGAAGGCGATCGGCGCGACCGGCCCGAAGCTGCAGTCGAGCACCGGCGCGATGATGGAGCGCATCTCGTCGGGCGAGAACCTGATCGGCTACAACATCTTCGGATCGTACGCGTACGCGAAGGCAAAGAAGGACAAGTCGATCGGCTACGTGTTTCCGAAGGACTACACGCAGATCGTGAGCCGCCTCACCACCATCTCGAAGAAGGCGAAGAATCCGAACGCCGCGAAGCTGTGGGTCGACTACCTGCTGTCGAAACGCGGCCAGACGCTGATCGCGAACCAGGCCAACCTGTACGCGATCCGCACGGACGTGACCGGCGAAACGTCGGCCGCGGGCCTCACGAAGGAACTCGGCGATTCGCTGAAGCCGATCCAGATCGGCACCGGCCTGCTCGTCTATCTGGACCAGTCGAAGCGGCTCGCGTTCCTGAAGCAATGGCAGCAGGCGATCAAGGGCTGATCGGCTGATCGGCTTCGGCCGGCCAATGGCCGCCCGCCACGTCGCGCGGGCGGCCCCTTCCCCATACCGACTTCCTAGAGGCGGCCATCCGGATGGCCGCAGGGGCGAACTCATGCTTTCAACCAGCACACGCGGCACGGCACCGGCCGTTCCGCCCGCCACCGGCCCGCGCGGCGCGATTCCCGCGCTGCCGGTCAGCAGCCTGCAGCCGCTCGCCGGCATGCTGCGCTGGATCGTCGTCGCGGTACTGACCATCGCGGTCGCGCTGCCGCTCGGCTTCATCCTGTTCCAGAGCCTGCTGTCCGCGCCGTTCTTCGATGCGAACAAGACGCTCGGCATCGAGGGCTTCCGTTTCGTCTTCAGCGATCCCGATTTCTGGTCGGCCGTGAAGAACTCGTTCATCATCGCCGGCGGGATGCTGTTCATCTCGATCCCGCTCGGCGGCATCCTCGCTTTCCTGATGGTGCGCACCGACCTGCCAGGCCGCCGCTGGCTCGAACCGCTGCTGCTCACGCCGGTGTTCGTGTCGCCGATGGTGCTCGCGTTCGGCTACGTGGTCGCGGCCGGCCCGGTCGGCTTCTACTCGGTGTGGTTCAAGGAACTGTTCGGGGTGCAGAACGTGCCCTGGAATGTGTACTCGGTCCTCGCGATCACGGTGATCGTCGGCCTCACGCACGTGCCGCACGTGTACCTGTACTCGTCGGCCGCGCTGCGCAACCTCGGCTCGGACGTCGAGGAAGCCGCGCGCGTGACGGGTGCCCGCCCGTTCCGCGTCGCGCTCGACGTGAGCCTGCCGATGACGATGCCCGCGCTGCTGTTCGCCGGCGTGCTGGTGTTCTTCCTCGGCTTCGAGGTGTTCGGGCTGCCGCTCGTGCTCGGCGATCCGGAAGGCCATCTCGTGCTCGCGACCTACCTGTACAAGCTGACCAACAAGCTCGGCGTGCCGTCGTATCACCTGATGGCCGCGGTCGCGGTGTGCATCGTCGCGATCACGTTCCCGCTCGTGCTGCTGCAGCGCCGCCTGCTGAAGACCGCCAACCGCTTCGTCACCGTGAAGGGCAAGGCCGGCCGCGCGACGGTGCTGCCGCTCGGCGTATGGCGCTGGGTCGCGCTCGCGATCGTCGCACTGTGGCTGATGCTGACCGTGATCGTGCCGATCTCGGGCATCGTGCTGCGCGCGTTCGTGACCAACTGGGGCGAAGGCGTCGCGCTCGCCGAGGTGCTGACGCTGTCGAACTTCATCGAACTGTTCGAGCAGGACAACCTGGTGCGCGCGATCATCAATACGCTCGGCATCGGCGTGATCGGCGGCGCGCTCGCGATCGGCTTCTACTCGCTCGTCGCGTTCGCCGGCCACCGCCGCCCCGACTGGGCCACCAAGCTGCTCGACTACCTCGTGCTGCTGCCGCGCGCGGTGCCCGGCCTGCTCGCCGGCCTCGCGTTCCTGTGGATCTTCCTGTTCGTCCCGGGCCTGCGCGAGCTGAAGAACTCGATGTGGAGCATCTGGATCGCGTACACGGTCGTGTGGCTCGCGTACGGGATGCGGCTCATCCAGAGCGCGCTGCTGCAGGTCGGCCCCGAACTCGAGGAAGCCGGGCGCAGCGTCGGCGCGACGCGCAGCCGCGTGTCGCTCGACGTGACGCTGCCGCTCGTGCGTTTCGGCCTGCTCGCCGCATGGCTCCTGATCTTCATGATCTTCGAGCGCGAATACTCGACGGCCGTCTACCTGCTGTCGCCCGGCACCGAAGTGATCGGCGCGCTGCTCGTGTCGCTGTGGGCGACCGGCGCCGTCGATCAGGTCGCCGCGCTTTCTGTCATCAACATTGCGATGGTCGGCGCCGGTCTCGGCGTGGCCCTGCGTTTCGGAGTGAAACTTCATGGATAAGCTCATCGTCGACGACCTGCACCTCAGCTACGGCGCCAATCCGATCCTCAAGGGCGTGTCGTTCGAACTGAAGGCCGGCGAAGTCGTGTGCCTGCTCGGCGCATCGGGCAGCGGCAAGACCACGCTGCTGCGCGCGGTGGCGGGCCTCGAACAGCCGTCCGACGGCCGCATCCAGCTCGACGATCGCGTGTTCTTCGACGGCGCGCAGCGCGTCGACCTGCCCGTCGAGCAGCGTTCGCTCGGCCTGGTGTTCCAGTCGTACGCGCTGTGGCCGCACCGCACCGTCGCCGACAACGTCGGCTACGGGCTGAAGCTGCGCCGCGTCGCACCGGCCGAACAGAAGCGCCGCGTGCAGAGCGCGCTCGACCAGCTCGGCCTCGGCCATCTCGCGGAACGCTTTCCGCATCAACTGTCGGGCGGCCAGCAGCAGCGCGTCGCGATTGCGCGCGCGCTCGTCTACAACCCGCCGGTGATCCTGCTCGACGAGCCGCTGTCGAACCTCGACGCCAAGCTGCGCGAGGAAGCGCGCGCCTGGCTGCGCGAGCTGATCGTGTCGCTCGGGCTGTCGGCCCTGTGCGTCACGCACGACCAGACCGAGGCGATGGCGATGTCCGACCGCATCCTGCTGCTGCGCAACGGCCGCATCGAGCAGGAAGGCACGCCGGCCGAGCTGTACGGCGCGCCGCGCTCGCTGTACACGGCCGAGTTCATGGGCAGCAACAACCGGATCGACGCGCGCGTCGCGGCCATTGACGGCGAACGCGTGACGCTTGCCGGCGACGGCTGGGAACTGCAGGCGCTCGCCCGCGACACGTTCGCGCCGGGCCAGGACGCGCAGGCCGTGATTCGCCTCGAACGCGTGCAGGTCGCCGACGGCCCCGGCGCGAACCGGCTGCAGGCCGATCTCGTCACGTCGATGTATCTCGGCGACCGCTGGGAATACCTGTTCCATTGCGGCGAGATGCGCCTGCGCGCATTCGGCCATGTGCCGCGCGCGGCCGGCAAGCACTGGATCGAATTCCCGACCAACGACTGCTGGGCGTTCGCGAAAGCGGGCTGACCCCGTCGCGGCGGCCCACGCGCCGCCGCGCATGCATTCGCGCACACCTCCGTTCGCGACCGCATCGGCGCGACGCGTACCCGTTTTCTGTTTCAACCCGCCCACAAAAACCAAGGAGACACCGTCAAAATGAAGTCACGCGCAGAACGTTCCATTCGAACAGTAGTCCTCACCGGTTCGGCCGCGGCAGCCTGTATCGCCGTTCCGGCCGCGCACGCGCAGTCGTCGGTCACGATCTACGGGATCATGGACGCCGGCATCGAGTTCGCCAACCACGCGGCGCCGGAAGGCGGCAACTCCGTCAAGCTCAAGTCGGGCAACAAGAACACGTCGCGCTGGGGCTTGCGCGGCGTCGAGGATCTCGGCGGCGGGCTGAAGGCCGTGTTCCGGCTGGAAAGCGGGATCGACCTCGCGAACGGCTCGTCCGACGACGGTCCCGACTCGATCTTCGCGCGCCGCGCGACGGTCGGCCTGAAAAGCAAATGGGGCGAACTGACGCTCGGCCGCAACTTCACCGTCACGTACGACTACATGATGCCGTTCGACCCGATGGGTTATTCGCAGAACTACTCGTGGGCCTCGTCGTCGATGGCGACCGGCGGGCGCAAGGATGGCATGTTCACGCGCTCGTCGAATGCGGTGCGCTACGACGGTGAATTCAGCGGCTTCAAGTTCGGCGCGCTGTACGGCTTCGGCAACGTGCCGGGCAGCATGAAGACCAGCTCGAAATACGACTTCGCGGCCGGCTACGAAACAGGCCCGTTCGCCGCGGTGGTCGCGTTCGACCGGCAGAACGGCGCGGCCGATAGCGTGACGCCGGCCGACACGGTCAACTATATCCAAGGCATCCATGCCGGCCTGAGCTACGACTTCGGCAACCTGAAGACGATGGCCGGCTACCGCAACTACAAGCGCACGTATCGCACGAGCGCCGCGAACCAGTTGAGCGACATGTACTGGGTCGGCGGGTCGTACCAGTTCACACCGACGTTCTCGTTGATCGGCGCCGTGTATCACCAGAACATCAAGGGCGGCACGGATGCCGATCCGACGCTCGTGTCGATGCGCGCGCAATACGCGCTGTCGAAGCGCACGGTGCTGTACGCGGCCGGCGCATTCGCGATCGGGCAGCATGGGCAGAAGGTCGGCGTGTCGCGCGATGTCAATGGATACGGCACCACGCAGGTCGGGGTGACGGCCGGGATTCAGCAGCGGTTCTGAGGCTGATGGCGGGCGGTGCCGCGCGCGTTGCGTCGCTGCGCCGCGTCGCCCGTTCGGTCGCGACGGGCCCCCGACCCTTGTTTAATGCGCGACGCTTGCTCGCCGGATCCATCGGTTTCGTGAAGAGCTCACGTGCATGGACGGCGCTCGCCGTGCGTTCGGCGACGCGCCGCCTCTTCATCCTCTGCCCTCGCCGATCGTGAACACTGGTCGCATTGCGCTGCTCGTATCGCCCCAATACGCGCCGACGTCCGCCAGCGGCACCGCCCGCGTCTCGATTGTCAGGCCAGCCGGCCCGGCCGCGTCGAACACGCCATGCACCGCGGCCAGCAGGCGCGGCAGCGACACACTGCCGAGGCCACTGCCCATCAGCTCGATCGCGGTCGCCCGCAGCACCGCACCCGGCAACAGCACGTCCGCGCCGCCGATCGAGCCGATCTGCACGAAGCGCAGCCGGCGGCCATCGGGCGTCGCCTTCGCCGCGGCAACCAGCAATGCCTGCGCGCTGCTCCCCCACAGATAATCGAGCGCGACATCCACGCCCGCGCGGAAATGCGGCTCGAGCGCACGCGCCAGATGCGCGTCGTCCTGCTGCAGCGACACGACGGCATCCGCACCCGCACCGAGCAACGCTTGCAGCGCGGCCGCGTTGCGGCCGGTCGCGATCACCTTCGACGCGCCGAGATGCTTCGCGATCCGCACCGCCAGCCGCCCCGACGTACCCGTCGCGCCGTTGACGAGCACCGTCTCGCCTGCGACGAACCGGGCGCGCTCGGTCAGCGCCGCCCACGACGACATCCCGGGAATCGCGATCGCCGCGGCCGTGACGTCGTCGAGCGTGTCGGGTAACGGCACGTACCGCGTATCGGACACGATCGCTCGCTCGGCCATCGCGCCGAACGGTGCGGGCGCGCCGAAGAAATAGACGCGCTGCCCGTCGTCGAGGCGGCCCACCCCGTCGACGCCGACGACGAACGGATAGCGCCCGTCCGACGAGTAATGTGTGCCGGACGCCCGCCCCTGCGCGAGCCGGCTCAGCGCGGACGCCGTCACATCGATCAGGCGATGGCCCGGCATTGCGCGCGGTGCTT
The DNA here is from genome assembly GCF_017104705.1 of Burkholderia sp. Se-20373. Classification (NCBI taxonomy): domain Bacteria; kingdom Pseudomonadati; phylum Pseudomonadota; class Betaproteobacteria; order Burkholderiales; family Burkholderiaceae; genus Burkholderia; species Burkholderia sp. Se-20373. The sequence continues at coordinate 13,989 of NZ_JAAGPH010000093.1, forward strand.
CGAAATCCATATGGACGGGACGCTCGCCGGCGCCCGTTACGACTGCTGCTTTCATGGCGACTCCTTGAATCGGGATACTCGATCGACAGTTCCGGCGCGTGTCAATGCGCTTCGAGCCACGCGCGCAGCGCGGGATCGCGTACGTCCAGCACGTCGAACAGGCCAAGTGCGCGCAACGCGGGCAGTGCATCGATCGTGTCGGCTTCCGCGCGCGCCCGGTCGGCCGGCGCGGCGTTCGGGTCGGTCAGCGCTCGCGCGTTGACCAGGAACGCGCCGACGGTACCCTTGCGGATCGTCGTTCCGTCGGCCTCGATCCAGTCTGTATGGTCGGGAAGCATCTGTTCGGCTCGCATCGTGTCGTACTCCGGTTGTCATCGATGGACGCAGTGTAGGCGTGCGAATCCGGCCGATCTCCGGTATAACGGCCATTCGATACCGATATCCGGCCATGTCAGACCCCCTTCTTCCCGCTCGATTCGTCACGTCCGACGACGGCCCGTTCGTCGTCGCGGCCGTCCTGTCGCAACGCGACCCGCGCGTGACGCCACCGCACGCGCACGCGCGCGGCCAGCTCGTCGGCGCGTTGAGCGGGCTGCTGACGATCGGTCTCGACGATCAGGACTGGGTCGTGCCGGCGATCCATGCGATCTGGATTCCGCCGCATTGCCGGCATTCGTTGCGCTCGTTCGGGCCGATTTCCGGCTGGTCGGCGTTCGTTGCCGAAGCACGCTGCGCGGCGCTGCCGAAGGCGCCGCGCGCGATCCGCACGACGCCGCTGCTGCGCGAGGCCGTGCAGCGGGCGGCGAGTTGGGAGGAGTCGGCGCTGGATGCCGCTCAAACGCGGATCGCCGACGTGATCCTCGACGAAATTGCGTCGTCGGAAGTCGAGGCGCTGGGGCTGGTGCGGCCGCAGGATCCGCGGCTGATGAAGATCACCGATGCGCTTGCCGCCGATCTAGCGGACAACCGGCGACTGGAGGAATGGGCCGAATGGGCCGGCATCAGCGCGAGGACAATGAGCCGCCGCTTCGTCGCGGAGACGGGGCTGACGTTCGCGCAGTGGCGTCAGCAGGCCAGGCTGCTGCGGGCGCTTGAGCGCATTGCCGACGGCGTGCCGGTGACGACGATCGCGCTCGATCTCGGGTACGACAACGTCAGCGCGTTCATCGACATGTTCCGGCGCGCGTTGGGGACGACGCCGGGGAGGTATATGGCGGATGGGCCGCCGACTCCAAGTGCTGCATAGCGAGTAATTCGCGTATCGCATCGAACCAACTCATCGCACAACAGCAGTCCACTGGATTTCCCGATAGGCTTTGAGCACCTTGCAAGTCTGAACCATGCTCTGGTGTTGCAGATTATCGAGATAATTGCATTGGGAATCCCCCGATCCATCAGACATGATGTCCACTCGAGCTGCCCCGCGAGCAAATCGGAACGATTGCGCAGCAAACGCACTCGTCGAGAACGTGTACGCTTTAGCGTCTAATCACACACGAGAATCACGAAGCGCTTTCACAGGCCCGGGACCGCTTCTTTGCCAGATTACCGACAGCTAAGGCAACATCGCCGTGAATCGATCGAAATGTGTAGGCGGAAGTTTAATCTCTCCACCACTATCGACAGCAGTATCGAATATCAAGGATTCCTTGGTCCACACCAGGCGGACGGCATCCGAATACTCGTAAGTCCGCTCGGCAAGCAGTCGCATGTCAGATGTCCGATAGAGTCGCAAAAGGATCCGATCTTTTCCCAAGTACGCGTATTGCGCCGTATAACGGCCCCCATCGTTCCTCGATCGCTCGGTATCAAACTGTGTTGCATGGGCACGTATGCGCGCATCCTGATAGTAAGAGCTGGCCCAGCACAGAAAAATGACAAATGTCAGAGCAAAACCTAGCGTCTTCATTCGCGCTTTCATTCGCGTGAGACGCCCCTCTTTATGCAACATCCCAGACAGAACAATCGTCAGAATACATGCAATTACCACAAACACCGCAATTTCCGCGAGCACAAGAATTCCCGCTCCTTGCATAGCAGTCGCCAAGCCGTTCATTCAAAATACACCGTTATCGGTTTAGCCAGCATGATTGGCTTATAGTCGGAAAAAATTATGAAATCCCCCCCTCGGTGGTACTTAGCTTGCCACTCTCGGAACGAGCGATTTCGAACCGGATAGTATGTTTTCCCCGGTTCATAGAGGTTTGCGGCTGTGCCGCCTGCCACTATGGGAAAATCAAACCAAGGCTGATCCGCAAGATTCGCCGCCGCGTAAATCGGAACGATTATCACACCGCCTTTTCCCCAATGGCCTAGATACTGTGACCGCAAATCATCAGGTCCCTCAAAGGAATAACCGTCTCTCACGTATACGACAATATGCGTAACCGTTGCACTCTTATTTTCAGCATCGAAAGTAGCGCGAGCCACTGCCGCATAAAAATTGAATGCCCCCAACGCACCAGTAAGATCGTCGGGAACGCCACCCTCCGGAAACCTCCGAACAGCCTGCAATGCTTTCTGTTCAAATGAACTCTCTACCGCCGCTCGCTGGAACTGGAATTGCTTGTGTAGTTTTCGGATATCATTTCCACTCAATTCCCAGGGTGATACGCTCCCGCGACTACTATAGCGACCAAGAATATCCTTAAGTATTTCGTATGCACGCGGACTATATATGGCGACATTTATAAGATAATCATATTGCTTTTTTGCACGCGCATGCCTAAGAACCCAATCTAGTTTGATGGTGGTTCGATCGACCATCGACTCAGGGTAGAGCTCGCCATTCTGGTTGATCTCGTTCTGCTGATCCTTTGGTGTGATCGAATAGTTGAGCTCTCCAGAAAACCATCGTTCCATCAGCTTCGCCGAAACCGGCATATGCTCCTTGCGCATGGCGTCTGGGATTTGCTGAATATCGAAAGGCGGAACTTCCCGTTCCTTCTCCACCGGTTTCGGTCGCTTGGGCGGAGCAGGCGCGTCCAACCATTTCTTGAAGCGTGAAAATGCACCCGCAATTCTTTCGATGTCGTCCACCATCTTATCGAGCGAGTCCCGCTTGTCAGCCCGCGCGATGGGCGTAGATGGCTTTACTGATGACGCCGTCACTGGGGGAGCCATTGCCATTGATAAACCGACATCGCACACCGGGATGCCTGCATCGTCCCCCTCACATAGCTTCCAAGTCCAAACTAGCTTGTTGATCTTGAAGTATGGAATCCTGTTGTTATAGCGCGTCATGCTTTCACTCGGATTGCAGAGTCGTCGACCTTACAATGCCGCACGAAACCCAACAATGCCGCGCACCGCCACGCATCAACAGTGCCCGATTGAGCAAGTCACAACAAACTTGTAGAAGCACTTGTCGCGCGTGCCCATGCCGGACCCGATAGTCGAACGAAATCCTTCCCGACCATTGTAGACAACTGCAAACGGCGAACTTTTCATTCGTAGACCATCCGCAACGCCTGAGCCCCCCGTGCGTCGGCACTCGCCTGACCGCGCTCTGCCTTGTGATGCATCAAATCGGAATAGCGTATGCGCCGATGTTTGACTATGGCAACGCATCCGGTTCAAGCGGCGTGACCAGGTGGGGACGAGACTGATTGAGAAATTTTGCCGCTTCCTGAATCGTCAATTCCGCATGAATGGGTACACCTTGACCGCGTTACGGTCGGCCAACTCCACGAGGATGTTCACCAGAAGACCCAAAGCAGGCGTCGGAAGCTCAACCGGATGCGCGCGATTCCGTCATCGAAGATCTGAATGGCCTGAAAATCGGTTCGCGTTGCGAGATAAGCCGCCGGCATGCGCGGCCTTTCGTCAGTCGACTGCATCCCGCGCTCGACGGGCAAGATCCCGCTTGACTCAATACGTCCCATCCCCCTTCTTCACGGCCTCTTCCCCCTTCCCCTTGAACAACGCCGCCAACCGCTCCGCCCCCCTCGCCAGCAGCGTCGTATCGACCCCGACCGCAACAAACAACGCCCCCGCCTCCAGATAGCGCCGCGCGGCCGCCTCATCGGCGCTCAAAATCCCCGGCGCCTTGCCGGCCACCTTGATCGTCCGGATCGCGCCATCGATCGCCGCCTGCACGTCCGGATGCCCCGGATTGCCGAGATGCCCGAGATCGGCCGCGAGATCCGCCGGTCCGATGAACACGCCGTCCACACCTTCGACGCGCGCAATCGCATCGACTGCGTCGAGCCCCGCCCGCGTCTCGACCTGCACGAGCACGGCCATCTCGTCGTTCGCGTGCTGCAGGTAGTCACCGACGCGATTCCACCGTGACGCACGCGCCAGCGCACTGCCTACGCCACGAATCCCGTGCGGCGGATAACGCGTTGCCGCCACCGCCGCGCGCGCCTCGTCGGCACTCTGCACCATCGGCACCAGCAACGTCTGCGCGCCGAGGTCGAGCACCTGCTTGACGATCACCGGATCGTTCCACGGCACGCGCACGACCGGCTGCGACGGATACGGCGCGATCGCCTGCAGTTGCGCGAGGATCGTCGGCACCGTGTTCGGCGCATGCTCGCCGTCGATCAGCAGCCAGTCGAAACCGGCGCCCGCAACCACCTCGGCGCTGTACGGATTCGCGAGCCCGAGCCACAGCCCGATCTGCGCGTCGCCACGCGCGAGCGCGGCCTTGAAGACATTCGAAGGAATCTGCATCGTTCGCTCACCTCATTCGAAGTAGCACTGGATCGTCCCGAGCGGGCCGTAGTCGACGCTGAACGTGTCGCCCGGCCGCGCCGCGCACGGCCGCGTGAACGAACCGCCGAGCACGATCTGCCCAGGCTCCAGCGCGACATCGAAGCGCGCCAGCCGGTTCGCGAGCCACGCAACGCCGTTCGCCGGATGGTTCAGCACGCCGGCCGCGACGCCCGTTTCCTCGACCACGCCATTACGCGACATGATCGCCGCGACCCAGCGCAGGTCGACGTCCTGCGGTTTCACCGGCCGCCCGCCGATCACGACGCCCGCGTTCGCCGCGTTGTCGGCGATCGTGTCGAACACCTTGCGCGGCCGCTTCGTATCGGGGTCGATCGACTGGCTGCGGGCGTCGATGATCTCGAGCGCCGGCACCACGTAGTCGACCGCGTCGTACACGTCGAAGATCGTGCAGTCCGGGCCGGTGAGCCGCTTGCCGAGCACGAACGCGAGCTCGACCTCGACGCGCGGCACGATGAAGCGGCCGGTGGGAATCGTGCCGCCGTCGGCGAAGAACATGTCGTCGAGCAACGCGCCGTAGTCGGGCTCGTCGATCTGCGACGTGTTCTGCATCGCCTTCGACGTCAGGCCGATCTTGTGGCCCTTCAGCGTGCGGCCTTCCGCGAGCTTGAGGGCGACCCACGTTCGCTGGATCGCGTACGCGTCGTCGATCGTGATGTCGGGATGGTCAAGCGAGATCTGGCGGATCTGCTTGCGCTCGCGCTCGGCGTCGTGCAGGCGCTGCGCGAGCTGGTCGATGATGGCGGGTTCGAGCATGGTCGGATCGGGAATGGGGTTCAGCCGGCCCGCTTGTAGCGGGCATGGATGTTGTTGTGCTTGTACGAGCCGCTTTCGCTGAACTCGGTCAGTTCCATCGACAGTGCGAGGTAGCGTTTTGCGTACAACTCCGCGAAATGCGCCTTGATCGCGTCGAACAGCGCGTCGCACGCGGCCTTTTTTTGCTCGTCGGTACGGCCCGAGCCGATCTTGAGCATCACGTGGACGAACGCGTCGTCCTCCGTGCCGTCGGCCACGCAATAGTCCTGCAGCTCGATCGCGCGCGAGCGGATGCCGCCCGTCGGGAACACGCCGCCCTGTGCGATCAGCGTGGCATTGATCGTGCGCAGCAGCGTGGGAATGCGCGCGTCGTCGCGAATGTTCGCGGTGTATTCGACGACGATGTGTGGCATGGCTAGTCTCCTGTCGAATGCGTGGCGCGGCGCTCAGGACAACGGAAAGATCGCATTGATCTGCCCTGTGCCCGAACTCGCGAAATAGTCGGTGACGATCTCGACAGGCTTGTCGTAGCGATCCCAGCCGAGCAAGCCGAGCAGCATCGCCGTGTCGTGCATCCCGCCTTCGCCGTGGCAATGCGTGTTGTACTCGGGCAGCATCGCGCAGAAGGTCTTGAAATCGCCTTGCTTCCACAGCTCGACCACGCGCAGGTCGACCTGCCGGAAGAATTCGCGGCTGATCTCGTGAATCGATTCCTCGGGGCTGCCGTTGTCGTTGAAACGGTGCGACAGCGACCCGCTCGCGAGGAACGCGACGTTCGAATCGCTCTTCTCGATCGCTTCGAGCAGCGCCTCGCCGAAGCGCCGGCTTTCGTCGAGCTGATGCCACATGCACCAGCCGGCGATCGACACGACCTTGAAGTGCTGGTCGGCGTTCATGTAGCGCATCGGCACGAGCGTGCCGTATTCGAGTTCGAGGCTGTCGATCTCGTGCGCGCGGGTCGCGATCCCGCGCGCGGTGGCCGTCTCGGCGATCAGCCGGCCGAGCGCCGGGTTGCCCGGATACGCGTACTGCATGTCGCGGATGAAATGCGGCAGCTCGTTGCTCGTGTACGTGCCCGAGAACTGCGCATTGCAGTTCACGTGATAGCCGGCGTTGACGAGCCAGTGCACGTCCGACACGACGATCGTGTCGACGCCGAGCGCGCGGCAGCGCTCGCCGATCAGTTGATGGCCGCGGATCGCCGCTTCGCGGCAGCCGTGATGCCTGCCGGGCATTTCCGACAGGTACATCGACGGCACGTGCGTGATTTTCGCGGCGAGGGACAGTTTGCCCATCGTTCAAGTCTCCTGTCGGCCGGAGTTAGCGCTTAAGCGGTTACTCCGGCCCCATGCTTCGCGGTCGGCCGGAGTTAGCGCTTAAGCGGTTACTCCGGCCCCATGCCCGGCCGGCGTGCCGGCCAAGAAATCATTTGTGCTGCCATACCACCCGCGCCCGTCACACGCCCCAGCGCGGAATGTGGTGCGAACCCATCGAGATGCACACGTTCTTGATCTCCGCGAACACCTCGAAACTGTATTCGCCGCCCTCGCGCCCGGTACCCGACTCCTTCACGCCGCCGAACGGCTGGCGCAGGTCCCGCACGTTCTGGCTGTTCACGAACACCATCCCGGCCTCGATGCCGCGCGCGAGGCGATGCACCTTGCCGACATCCTGCGTCCAGATGTACGAGGCAAGCCCGTACGACGTGTCGTTCGCGAGCCGCAGCCCTTCTGCCTCGTCCTCGAACGGGATCAGGCACGCGACCGGCCCGAAGATCTCTTCCTGCGCGACGCGCATCCGGTTGTCGACGTCGGCCAGCACGGTCGGCCGCACGAAGTTGCCGTTGCGCAGATGGTCGGGCAGGCCCGCCGGCTTGTCCGCGCCGCCCGCGACCACGCGCGCGCCTTCCTGCTCGCCGATGCGGATGTAGCCCGTCACCTTCTCCCAGTGCTGGCGCGTGATCATCGCGCCGAGGTTCGTGGCGGGATCGGACGGATCGCCGACCACCAGGTTGTTCGCGCGGCGCGCGAATTCCTGCACGAAGCGGTCGTAGATCGTGCGCTGCACGAAGATCCGCGAGCCGGCCGTGCAGCGTTCGCCGTTGATCGAGAAAATCGTGAACAGCGACGCGTCGAGCGCGCGGTCGAAATCGGCATCGTCGAAGATCAGCACTGGCGACTTGCCGCCGAGTTCCATCGAATACTTCTTGAGACCGGCACGCTCCATGATCCGCTTGCCGGTCACCGTGCCGCCCGTAAACGACACCGCCCGCACGTCCGGATGGCGCACGAGTGCATCGCCGGCCGTCGCGCCATAGCCCTGCACGACGTTGAGCACGCCGGGCGGAATGCCGGCTTCGAGCGCGAGGCGGCCGAGCTGGTCGGCCGTCAGCGGCGACAGTTCCGACATCTTCAGCACGGCCGTGTTGCCGAGCGCGAGACACGGCGCCGTCTTCCACGTCGCGGTCATGAACGGCACGTTCCACGGCGACACCAGCGCACACACGCCGACCGGCTGGTACAGCGTGTAGTTCAGCATCTGGTCGTCGACCGGATAGGTCCGGCCGTTCATCTGCACGCACACTTCCGCGAAGAAGTTGAAGTTCTCGGACGCACGCGGAATCAGCTGCTTGCTCGTCTGCGCGATCGGCAGGCCGGTGTCCTGCGTCTCGAGCGCCGCAAGCATCGGCACGTTCTTCTCGATCAGCTCGCCGAGCTTGCGCATCAGCTTCGCGCGCTCCTTGGCCGGCGTGCCCGCCCATTTCGGGAACGCTTCCTTCGCGGCGCGCACGGCCGCATCGACTTCGGCCTCGCCGCCCGATGCGACGTCGGTGATGACCTCGCCCGTCGCGGGATTCAGCGTCGTGAACGTCTCGCGGCTCTCGACTTCGCGGCCGTCGATCCAGTGCTTGATGGTCATGCTCTCTCCTTGGGCGACGGGCTCAGCCGGCGCGATAGTAGTCTGCTTCGCCGACGATCGTGTTCACGAGCCGGCCAATCCCTTCGATCTCGGTCACGACCTCGTCGCCCGGCTTCGTGTCGGCCAGCCCCTCGGGCGTGCCGGTCAGGATCAGGTCGCCCGGCGAGAGCGTCATGAAGCCGCTGATGTGCTCGATCAGCGCGGGCACGTCGAAAATCATGTCGCGCGTGCTGCCGCGCTGCGTCTCCTGGCCGTTCACGGTCGTGCGCAGCGTCAGGTCGCCCGCATCGCCGATCTCGTCGCGGCTGACGAACCACGGCCCGAGCGGCGTGCAGGTGTCGCGGTTCTTCACGCGCAGGTTCGGGCGGTAGTAGTTCTCGAGATAGTCGCGGATCGCGTAGTCGTTCGCGACCGTGTAGCCGGCCACGTAGTCGAGCGCCTGCGCGCGGCTCACGTTGCGCGCGGGCCGGCCGATCACCACGGCCAGCTCGCACTCGTAATGCATGTGGGTGGCATCCGCCGGGCGCACGGTGCGCGACCGGTGGCCGATGAACGTGTTCGGCCCCTTCAGGAAGATCAGCGGCTCGCTCGGCGCCTTGAACGCGAGTTCCTTCGCGTGGTCGGCGTAGTTGAGGCCGAGCGCGAACGTCGTGCGCGGTGCGACGGGCGGCAGCCATTCGACCCGCTCTTCCGCGACGATTCGCCCCGTATCGAGGCGGATCGCACCGTCGCCGGCCGGTTCGGCCGCATGCAGTGCGCCGTTGTAGATCACGCGCGCCGTCTTCATCGTGCTTCCTCCGCAATCAGCGTGTGCCGCAACGTGCCGATGCCGGCGGCGGCGATCTCGATCGTGCTGCCCGCACGGGCGCGCGGTGCGCCGCCGGCAACGCCGAGCAGCAGGACATCCCCCGCGTCGAACGACATGAAGGCCGTCACGTCGGCGATCAGCTCGCGCACGGGGCGAATCAGCGTGGCCGTCGAAGCGGACGCGGCCACCTCGCCGTCGATCCGCAGGGTCAGGCCGATCGCGTCGACATCGTCGAGCGCGGCAACCGGCACGATGGCCGGGCCCAGCGGGCAGAAACCGTCGCGGCACTTGAAGCGCACGGCCGGACGGTAGTAATCGGGATGCGGCACCGACACGTCGCTCACGAGCGTGAAGCCGTGCACGTAGTCGAGCGCCCGTTCGGCCGGCACGCGCGTCGCGCGCCGGGAGAACACGACGGCCACCGACGCACCGATCTCCAGCGCGTCGATACCGGCCGGCACGACGACGGCCGCGCCGTCGCTCGCATGCGTGTTGGCGGGCTTGATGTACAGGATCGGCGCCTGCGGCGGGCGCCCGTAAGGCGGTGCGTTCACGGCATCGCCGAGCGCGTCGAGCGCCCCACGCTCGTTGAGCAGCGCACCGTAGACGGTACCGATGGCGACCGGCAACGGCGGCGCCGCGGCGGTCGTGCAAGACAGCTCCATGCGTCATTCCCCTGCCGCGCGTCGCGGCGCATCGTCAATAGTTAATATCTTAAGTAAACAATCGAACGCTGGCAACCTCGATTACCCTGATAGGCGAAATTCACTACCCGCGGCTGTTAAGATTGATGCGTCCCCGTCCTCTGCTCTCCCCGATGAACCGTACGCTCGACCACCGCAACCTGGCCATGCTGCTGCTCGAGGCCCGCGAAACGCTGATGGGTCTGTTTCGCCCCATTCTCAAGGAATTCGCGCTGACCGAACAGCAATGGCGGATCATCCGCGTGCTCGACGGCGAACCGGCGCAGGCGCTCGAAGCGGGACAGATCGCGCGGCGCTGCTGCATCCTGAGCCCGAGCCTCACGGGCGTGCTGGAACGGATGGAGCGCGACGGCCTGATCACGCGCACGCGCGCGCAGGAAGATCAGCGCCGGCTGCTGGTCAGCCTGACGCCGCAAAGCAGGAAACTGGTCACGGAGATCGGTCCGCGGATCGACGAGCAGTACCGGCAGCTCGAATCGCGGTTCGGCCAGGACGGCCTCGAAGACATCTATCGCGCGCTCGACCGGCTCATCGAGCTCGGCGGCAACACGTGAAAACGGCGCCTGTTCCCGCCAACCGCGGGAACGGGCGCCGGTGCGGCGCGGGCGATCAGTGCACCGCGCCGCGCATCAGTTCGGTCACGGCCACGCCGCGCGACGTGCGCATGCATTCCTCGACGTAATCGATGAACGGCAACGGCTCGAAATCGATTTCGTCGCGCACGCGGCGGTTGTCGAACACGCGATCGACCGTCGCGAATTCCCCGCAGCGCTGCAGTGCCCGGCCGATCACGCGTTCGAGTGCCGGATCGGTCCGCCCCAGCACATCGCGCACCACGAGCGGCAACTCGGCCGGCGCACACGCCGCGTAGCGCGGCGCGCCCGTCATCCCCGCCGCCTCGTCCATCGCCCGCACGATCTGCGCGACCTGCGGCGCCTCGTCGCCGGCCGACACGTGATACAGGTCGTGCGCGAGCGTCGGCTTGACGGCCAGCAGCATCGTCGCACGCGCGACGTCGTCCACCGACACGATGTCGATGCGCGTCATCGGCCGCGCGGTGAAGCGGCGCGCGGCATGCGCGAGCCGGAACATCCAGAACGAATTCGGCGCGGGCCGTGTACCGAGCACCGTGTGGCCGACCACATGCGACGGCCGCACCACGACGAGCGGCAGCCCGAGCGCCCGCAGCCGCTGCTCGGTCTCGGCCTTCGCATGCAGGTAGTCCGCCGCGAGCACCGCACCCGGCAGGCCATCTTCGTCGCGCGCGCCGTCGTTCGCCGCAGCGGCCGCGGCTTCTTCCTGCACGATTCCACCGCGGCCCGCATGCGCATAGGCCGTGCCGACGTACACGAAGCGCTGCAGGCGCGGCGCCCGGGCGAAGCGTTCGGCGAAGCGCACCGCATCGGCGATGTCGGCCCGCAGGTGCGCGCCGTCGGCCGGCGACGCATGGCCTGCGCAATGAATCACGTGCGTCGCGGCGGCGAGGCGCGGCGCGTCGCCGCCCTGCCACACGTCGCCGAGCGCACCGACGATCACGTTCGCATCGGTCAGGCGCGACGCCCAGTACGGCGCCAGCCCCGCGCGCAGCGCCGCTTCGCGCAGCCGCGCGACGGCGTGGCCGCGATCCTGCGCCCGCACGACGCAGACGATACGGTCGAGCAGCCCCGCATTGACGAGCGCCGTCAGTACGGTACTGCCGATGAAGCCGGTTGCGCCGGTCAGCACCAGCCGCCCGACGTTCGCCGCCGCGACCGGTGCGCTGGCCGGCGACACGAGGCTCGTCCGCCAGTTGAGCGACAACGCGGTTTTCCAGATCAGCACGATAGTCTCCTTCGAAGAGTCGGCCGGGCGGCGCGACGCCCGCGGTTGCGGGCTGCGCACGGCTCACCGGCCGGGCCGGGGCCTGACGCGCGCCCCGGCAGTCCCGATCGGGCGTGCGGCCCGCGATCGCGTCGATTGCGTCTCTGGCACGAGGCGGCGGCAGCCGCCGAGGACGGGCGTCCGCGGCACTGGATCGGGAAGATCCCAGTGTGGGGCCCGACCGCAGGCAAGTCTGTCCCGAAAGTATCGTGAAAGTGTGCCGATTTGTATGGGATTGTCGGAGTGTGTCGTACCGGGCGCGCCGTCAACCTGCCGCAACATCCGATCGGCCCGCGTTCCGGCGGTGCGGTGCCGCCCCGGTCGGCCCGGTTTCCCCGGCGGGTCCCGCGCGACAGATCGACGCGCCTCGCGGCCACGTCATCCCATGTCTCGATGATCGGCCCTCCGCCCATCGGCACCGCGATCGCCGGTACGCGTGTGTTTGCGGGTCTCCGTCGGAATAACCATGAATCGTCAGACGTCGTTCCATCTGAAATCGCAATGGACTCAATATGAATTTATTGCGGATTATCACTTGCGTTTCACACCAGCCTATCTAGACTGATCAAGTCAAAACGGTCGAATGTGTCATTTTTTTAGGAGACGATCACAATGCGCCTCACCATTCGGATTAATGGCAGCGAATCGGCAACCCGGCACGCCTTCGCGGTTCTGTGGGTCGACACCGACGAGGGCCTGTGGTCGCGCGAGGCACATCAGGGCATGGATCTTCCGACCTGGGGCAAGGTCCGCGACGTCGAGGGCGCAATGGCGCTCTGCGCGGCCGACAGCGGGAATGCCGTGTGCCAGTTGAAGGGGCTGTCGTTCGATGCGACGCAGCGCGAACAGGGCCCCGCGGTGCTCGCCGGCAATCACCCCGGCGCGTGGCGACTGCAGGCTGTCGATCGTTGCACGAGCGAGCCGGAATACCGGGAATTCATTTCCGTCGCCCGATAGAAGTTATCGATGTAATTCGTCTGCGGTTTTCGGGTTTATTCCGGTTTCAGCGATATTCATTTCGATATTCAGCATTAACGGCGCCCCATTTCGGGGCGTTTTTCATTTTCCGGTTTAGAGAAATAACCGCGGGTCGGTCAATTGATCGCACGCCGGGGATCGGCCTCGATCCGTACCTGAAATCCCCCGCCCCCTGTTCTGCTCGTCGCAAGTCACCCGAGTTTCATCGCCCCCTGCTTCGGGAAAATGTCGCTCCCTCCCCGTTTTTCAACCGATGTCAGCGCGCCGATACCCGCGTTTTCTCGGGGCCGGAACATACTTTCCCCACACGGCGATTACTCATTTATTACAATCGCATTATCCAGACTGACTCGCCGCCCTCGGGCGGCCCCACCCGGCCATTGCATGAGCGTGAAAAAGAAGACCCACCCCGCCGATCCGTATGCGGCCGCGACCAAGCATCCGATGCTTGCGTCACGCCTGCCGATGTGGCGCTCGAAGCTGATCGTGATCATCGTGTTCCTCGCATTCGCCGCGCTGATCGGCCGCGCCTTCTGGGTGCAGGTCGCGAACAAGGAGTTCTACGTCGGCCAGGGTCAGAAACGCTACCAGCGCACGATCGAGCTCGACGCGACGCGCGGGCGCATCGTCGACCGCAACGGTGCGATGCTTGCCGTCAGCCTGTCGACCTATGAAATCTGGGCGAACCCGAAGCAGGTCGCCGACACCGATTACCCGCAGATCTCGAAGCTGCTCGACATGCCGCTCGTCGAGGTCAAGCGGCGCCTCGGCAACGACAAGACCTTCGTGCTGCTCAAGCGGCAGGTCGACGCGGACACCGCGGGCAAGCTCGACAAGCTCGCGATCGACGGCGTCACGCAGATCGCCGATTCGAAGCGTTTCTACCCGGAAGGCGAATCGGCCGCGCACGTGGTCGGCTTCACGAACGTCGAGGACAAGGGGCAGGAAGGCGTCGAGCTCGCGGCGAATGCGCGACTGGTAGGCACGTCCGGGCAGCGCGAGGTGATCCGCGACCGGCTCGGCCGTATCGTGTCGGACACGCGCCCGCTCGTCCCGGCGCAGCACGGCGCGACGATCGAACTGACGATCGACCGCCGCATCCAGCAGCTCGCGTTCAGCCAGCTCAAGGCGGCCGTGGTCGAGAACAACGCGGTGGCCGGCAGCGTCGTGGTGCTCGACGCGCAGAACGGCGAAATCCTCGCGCTCGCGAACTATCCGACCTTCGACCCGAACGACCGCGCGCGCCTCACCGGCCAGCAGTTGCGCAACCGCGCGGTGATCGACACGTTCGAGCCGGGCTCGACGATCAAACCGCTCGTCGTCGCGCTGTCGATCGACGAGCGCAAGGTCACGCCGAACACGATCATCAACACGTCGCCGGGCACCTACAAGATCGGCCCGGCCGTGATCCACGACACGTCGAACCACGGGTCGCTGACGGTGTCGCAGGCGCTGCAGAAGTCGAGCAACGTCGCGCTCGCGAAGCTCGCGCTGAACCTGCCTGCCGAAACGATCTGGAACAAATACCAGGAATACGGAATCGGCCGCGCGCCGGAACTCACGTTCCCAGGCGTCGCGTCGGGCCGGCTGCGCGGCTACAAGCGCTGGCGGCCGATCGAGCAGGCGACGATGGCGTACGGCTACGGCCTGTCGATGTCGCTGCTGCAGATCGCGCAGACCTACACGGCCTATGCCGGCGACGGCACGCTGCACCCGGTGTCGCTGCTGAAGAACGGCACCGACCAGCAGACGATCGACGCGCATCGCGGCCACCGCGTGACGTCGCCGCAAACGGCCGCGGCGATCCGCTCGATGCTCGAGATGGCGGTCGGCGAAGGCGGCACGGGGCGCCGCGCGCGCGTCGACGGCTACCGGATCGGCGGCAAGACGGGTACCGCGCGCAAGCAGGTCGGCGCGACCTACGCGAAGGGCAAGTACCGCGCGTTGTTCGCCGGGATGGCGCCGATGAGCAACCCGCGCCTGATCGTCGCGGTGATGATCGACGAGCCGCGCGGCAAGGGCTACTACGGCGGCACCGTGGCCGGCCCGGTGTTCGCGTCGGTCACGAGCGGCTCGCTGCAGTTGCTCGGCGTGCCGCCCGACGCGCCGGTCGAGCCCGAGAAGACGCCGCCGGCGAAGGCCGTTGCGCCGCAAAAGACGGTGGCTGCACCGAAAGCGGCGGCGACGCAGGCCAGGACAGCCGCAGCGCCGAAAACCGCCGCACCCCTGAAGACTGCCTCGCCATCGAGCGCGCCGACACCGGCAAACACGGCGGCGGGTTGATCGGCGCAGCCCGCGCGACGCGCCGCCGTCCCGGCGCGCGCGTCACGCTCCGACGGCCTCGTCGCCGCCTCAAACCTACCCGTCATCGGGCACCGTCCCACTTTCCAGGAACGCCGCGCATCCTGTGAGCGTTCCCGCCGCGTCCCCCTGCCATTTTTTTCGCGCGGCGGCCCACCCGGGCCGCTGCGCCCTGCCCGGTACGCGGCACGATGCCGCGCGCCGTCAATGCGAAGCCGCGACGGCCGGCTTCGTCATCCTGCCGAGCACGTGCTCGGTCATCCCGCGGGCGAGTTCGGTCTCGCCCATGAACACGGTGCCGATCCCCTCGTTCGACAGCAGCGCGGCCTCGTCGCCGCTGTTCGTGCACAGCACGACCTCGAGCGCCGGATTCAAGGTGCGCGAGATCTCGACGATCTGCCGCACGTCGAACACGTCGGGCAGCGTGACGACCAGCATCCCGGCGCGCGCGATATGCGCCTGCACGAGCACGATCGGCTCGATCGCGTCGCCCGACACGGCCGCGATGCCGTCCTCACGCAGTTTCTCGACGAGCTCGCGATTCTGCTCGACGACGACATATGCGATGCCGCGCTCGTCCAGCGCGTGTGCAATTCGGGTACCGACCTTGCCGTAGCCGACGATCACGACCTGCCCGGTCAGGTGCGTCTGCGGCGTCGACATCGGCAGCGCGGCGAGCGGATCGTCGCGGGCCTCGAGCTTGCGCGCGAACGCCGAATGCTTGCGGATCCACGCGAGCGCCGGATCGATCATCGCGAACAGCAGCGTGTTCATCGCGATCGAGATCAGCGCGACGGCCAGAATCAGGCTCTGCCCCTCGGCCGACAGCAGCCCCAGCGCACGGCCGAGCCCGGCGAGGATGAACGAGAACTCGCCGATCTGCGCGAGCCCCGCACCGACCGTCAGCGCGGTATTCAGCGGATAGCGGAACGCGATCACGAGCGCGACCGCCGCGAGCGTCTTGCCGATCACCACGATCGCCGCGACCTCGATCACGTGCAGCGGCTCCGCGAGCAGGATCTTCGGGTCGAACAGCATCCCGACCGAGATGAAGAACAGCACCGAGAACGCATCGCGCAGCGGCAGCGTCTCGTCGGCCGCGCGCCGGCTGAATTCCGACTCGCGCATCATCATCCCGGCGAAGAACGCGCCGAGCGCGAACGACACGTCGAACAGCTTCGCCGCGCCGAATGCGATGCCGACCGCGGCCGCGATCATGCACAGCGTGAACAGCTCGCGCGAGCCGGTGCGCGCGACGAGCCACAGAATGCGCGGAAACACGCGCTTGCCGACCACCAGCATCAGCGCGATGAACGCCGCGACCTTCAGCATCGTGACACCGAGCGTGCCCCACACGCTGCCGCCGGCCGCATGCGCGTCGCCGGGCGGCGTGCCGCCGAGCAGCCCCGCGACGGGCGGGAGCAGCACCAGCACGAGCACCATCACGAGATCCTCGACGACGAGCCAGCCCACCGCGATGCGCCCGTTGACCGTCTCGACCAGCCCGCGCCCTTCGAGCGCACGCAGCAGCACCACCGTGCTCGCGACCGACAGCGCGAGCCCGAACACGAGCGCCGCGCCGATGCTCCAGCCCCAGGTGAGCGCGAGCCCGCCGCCGAGCAGCGTGGCCACCGTAATCTGGACGATCGCGCCCGGCAGCGCGATCTTGCGCACCGCGAGCAGATCGCCGAGCGAGAAATGCAGGCCGACGCCGAACATCAGCAGCATCACGCCGACTTCGGCGAGCTGCTGCGCGAGCGACAGGTCGCCGACGAAGCCGGGCGTGCCGGGGCCGATCACGATCCCGGCGAGCAAATAGCCGACGAGCGGCGGCATTTTCAACAGCGACGCGAAATAACCGAAGACCATCGCGAGACCGAAACCGGCCGCGAGCAACGCAATCAGGCTGACGTCATGAGGCATCCCCCCTCCCGAAGTTCTTGTAACTATTTAGTAAGGTTCAAGAACGAAAGGATAAGGGATGAGGCGGAAAAATGGCGCGCCGCCGCGAAAAATTCACGCATTGGCGCGCCTTTGCGGGGTGCAACCCCCGGCGAAACAAAAAGGCGCCGCGCGGAACCGGCGGCGCCTTGCAGCACAGCGGACAGGCGGAGCTGGCGCCCCGCCGCCCCGTCAGCGCGACGCTTGCGGGAACCGCGCGCCCGGCGGCGGTTCGGGCCGGGTCGACGGCACGCTCTTGCGCACCTTCGCGACCTGCGCGGCCGTCACGGCAGCCCCCGTGTTGCCCCAGCTCGTGCGCACGAAGTTGGACACGTCCGCGACCTCCTGGTCCGACAGGCGCCAGCCGAACGGCGGCATCGTGAACGTCGACGGCGCGGTGCGCGTACCCTGCAGCGCGCTGCCTTCCAGCACGACGTGGATCAGCGAGGTCGGATCGTCGCCCTGCACGACCGGGTTGCCGGCGAGCGCCGGGAACACGCGCGTGTAGCCGTGGCCGTCGCTGCGGTGGCAGGCCATGCAGTTGTCGCGATAGACGGCCGCGCCCGGCTTGCTCGCATCGCCGGTCTGCAGCGCCTTCGCGGCGGCCGCGTCGTACACGTGCGGCTGCTCGCCCTGCACGCGCGGCGGCAGCGTCTTCAGGTAGCGCGCGATCGCGTTCAGGTCGTCGTCGGTCATGTGCTGCATGCTGTGGCCGACCACGTCCGTCATCCCGCCGAACGCGGCCGTGCGCAGCGTGCGGCCCGTCTTCAGGAACTGCACGATCTCGGTTTCCGTCCACGTGCCGAGGCCCGTGCGCGGCTCGCCGCGCAGGCTCGTCGGCACCCAGCCGTCGATCGCCGCGCCGCCGGCCAGGAAGTCCGGGCCGTCCGCGTCGGTCAGTCCGCGCTCCTGCATGGTCGGCGCGCGCGGCGTATGGCACGCGCCGCAGTGGCCGAGACCCTGCACGAGATACGCACCGCGCGCGACCACCGGATCGGTGTACTGCGTCGCGTCGAACGGCTTCGGGGTCGGCGCGAACATCTTGCGCCAGATTCCGAGCGGCCAGCGCATCGACAACGGCCACACGATGTCGACCGCGCGGTTCTCGTGCTCGACCGGCGCGACGCCGTGCATGAAGTACGCGTACAGCGCTTTCATGTCGTCGTCGGTCAGGCGCGCGTAGGACGGGAACGGCATGGCCGGATACATCGTGTCGCCGTTCTTGCGCACGCCTTCGCGCACGCGCACGCGCAAGTACCAGCAGGACGGCCAGGATCGCTACATCACCGAGGTCGTCGCCAATGTCCTTTTCCCGACTGGCGCAGAGGCCGGACGTGAAGGCGACGCGGCTCAGCCCTCACCG
>NZ_JAAGPH010000094.1:0-31583 GCF_017104705.1 Burkholderia sp. Se-20373
GCTCGCGCCCTGCAGCGGCATGTCGGCCCGCTCGCCCGCCGCGATCGCGCGCGCATAGCGCTGCAGGCGCCGCAGCCCGACCACCAGCCACCACGTGCAGGCCACGCCGATCAGGATCGCACCGCCCGGTGTCGGCGTCCGCTGACGCGCTCGCGCGGATCGCCGTCGCGCTGCAACTGTCGAAGGCCGAGCGCGCGTACCTGTTCGAGCTGGCCGCGCAGCGCGACCCGGCCGAGCCCGACGTCGCGGCCGGCGACCTGCCGCCGACGCTCGCCGCGACCGTCACGGCCATCGCGACGCCCGCGTACGTGCTCGACCGGCAATGGAACGCCCTCGCATGGAACGCGCCGGCCGCTGCGCTCTTTTCCGGCTGGCTCGACGGCGAGCACGACCGCAACCTGCTGCGCTTCACGTTCATGTCGCCGGCCGCGCGCACGCTGATCGTCGACTGGGAAACCCGCGCGCGGCGGCTCGCGGCCGAATTCCGCGCCGATTCGATCCGTCACCTGACCGATGCGCCGACGCGCGCACTGATCGACGCGTTGACCGCCGGCAGCGACGCGTTCGCGCAGTACTGGGCATCGCAGGACGTGTTCGAACGCGAAGGCGGCCTGCGCGAATTCGACCACCCGGCCGACGGCCGCCTCGTGTACCAGCAGATCACGCTGAAGCCCGCGCACCGCGAGGACCTGAAGCTGGTCGTGCTGGTGCGCGACTGAACGGGCCGGCCCGCGCCGGCCGCGGTCGGCAGGCCGCCGCAAACGGCCGCGCACCGCGGCGGGCAGGCCCGCGAATGTTAGAATCGCGGGATTCCTCGGCGGCGCACGCCGCTCAATCTCCCTTCGAAGAATCGCCATGACGTCCCAACTGCACAAAAAGGGCGAGGCCTGGTCGGCCCGCTTCTCGGAACCGATGTCCGAGCTGGTCAAGCGCTACACGTCGTCGGTATTTTTCGACAAGCGCCTCGCGCTCGTCGACATCGCCGGCTCGCTCGCGCACGCGAACATGCTCGCCGCGCAGAAGATCATCAGCGCCGACGACCTGGCCGCGATCGAACGCGGGATGACGCAGATCAAGGGCGAAATCGAGCGCGGCGAATTCGAATGGCAGCTCGATCTGGAAGACGTTCACCTGAACATCGAGGCGCGCCTGACCGCGCTGATCGGCGACGCCGGCAAGCGCCTGCACACGGGCCGCTCGCGTAACGACCAGGTCGCGACCGACATCCGCCTGTGGCTGCGCGGCGAGATCGACCGCATCGGCGGCCTGCTGAACGACCTGCGCGGCGCGCTGCTCGACCTCGCGGAACAGAACGCCGACACGATCATGCCGGGCTTCACGCACCTGCAGGTCGCGCAGCCCGTCACGTTCGGCCACCACCTGCTCGCGTACGTCGAAATGTTCTCGCGTGACGCGGAGCGCATGCGCGACTGCCGCACCCGCGTGAACCGCCTGCCGCTCGGCGCGGCCGCGCTCGCCGGTACGAGCTACCCGATCGATCGTCACGCGGTGGCGAAGACGCTCGGCTTCGACGGCATCTGCGCGAACTCGCTCGACGCGGTGTCGGATCGCGACTTCGCGATCGAATTCACGGCGGCTTCCGCGCTCGTGATGACGCACGTGTCGCGCTTCTCCGAAGAACTCGTGCTGTGGATGAGCCCGCGCGTCGGCTTCATCGACATCGCCGACCGCTTCTGCACCGGCAGCTCGATCATGCCGCAGAAGAAGAACCCGGACGTGCCCGAGCTCGCGCGCGGCAAGACGGGCCGCGTGAACGGCCACTTGATGGCGCTGCTGACGCTGATGAAGGGCCAGCCGCTCGCGTACAACAAGGACAACCAGGAAGACAAGGAACCGCTGTTCGACACGGTCGACACCGTCGCCGACACGCTGCGGATCTTCGCCGAGATGGTGGCCGGCATCACCGTGAAGCCGGACGCGATGCGTGCGGCCGCGCTGCAGGGCTTCTCGACCGCCACCGACCTCGCCGACTACCTGGTCAAGCGCGGCCTGCCGTTCCGCGACGCGCACGAAGCCGTCGCGCACGCCGTGAAGATCTGCGACGACCGCGGCATCGACCTGGCCGACCTGACGCTCGACGAGATGAAGCAGGAACTGCCGAACGTCGCGCACCTGATCGGCGAAGACGTGTTCGGCTACCTGACGCTCGAGGGCTCGGTCGCGAGCCGCAACCACCCGGGCGGCACCGCGCCCGACCAGGTGCGTGCGGCGGTCAAGGCGGCGCGCGCCGCGCTCGGCCAGTAAGCCTGCTGTTCCGGACGGACGCCCTCGGCGTCCGTTTTTCATTCGTGCGGCCGTCGCGCCGCCCATCGCCTTCCCTGCTTCCCGAATGCCGCCGATGACCTTTTCCGCCGCGCTCTTCGACATGGACGGCCTGCTCGTCGATTCCGAGCGGACCATCATGAATACGTGGATCGACGTGTCGAACGCACACGGCGTCACGCTGACCGCCACCGATTACCTGCAGATCGTCGGCCGCTCGTTCGCCGAAGGCCAGGTCATCCTGGCGCGACTGATCGGCAACCCCGATACGTTCGACGCGGTGCGCATCCGCGTGCGCAAGCAGCTCGCGGCACCCGAACCGCATCCGAAGTTTCCGCTGAAGCCCGGCGCGTTCGCGCTGCTCGATGCGCTCGCGCAAGCCGGCATTCCGTGCGCGGTCGCGTCGTCGTCCGCGTGCGAGGTCATCCGCGCGCGGCTCGACGCGGTCGGCGTGCTGCCGTTCTTCCGCGCGATCGCGGGCGGCGACGAAGTCGCGCGCGGCAAGCCCGACCCGGCCGTCTACCGGCTCGCGGCCGAACGCCTCGGCGTGCCGGCCCACGCCTGCGTCGCGTTCGAGGACAGCGACTTCGGCGCGCAATCGGCTGCCGGCGCGGGTGCATCGGTCATCACCGTGCCCGACCTGAAGGCGCCGACGCCCGAAATCGTCGCGCTGAGCCTGCACGTGCTCGCGTCGCTCGACGATGCGGTCGCGCTCGTGCCGACGTGGTTCGGCGGGCTCGTTACGCAACGGCCCGCTTGAATCGCGGCCGCCAAATGAAAAACGGGCACCTTCGGGTGCCCGTTTTGCTTTTTGCTGTCTCGCCGAATCACCGGCATCGCCATTGCGCTTACTTGTTGCCGGCCGTCTCCGACAGCCGCTTCATCGTCGCGATGCGCGCGCCGATCAGGTCGACGCGGCCGTCCTCGCCGACGAGCGGTGCCGTCGCATCGCGGAACCCGACCCACGCGCGCTGCGCGCGGACGAGCGTCGCGGCCGAATGCGCGGGCATCTTGCGGCGCAGCTTCTGGTAATAGCGGTTCAGGTCGAACAGCGCGTGCTCGCACGCGGCGTCCTGTTCGCACGGCCGCACGCGGCGCACGGCCGGATCGCGCGGCGCGTTCGCCGGTTTGACGTTCGGTTTGGCCCCGCCCGGGGCATCACCCCGCTGCCCTGCGCGCCGCTCGTGGCCGAGACCGGCACGGCGGCGGGCGGCGGCGCATAGCGATCGGCCGCAGCGCGCAGCGCCAGCGCGCGATCGCGCACCGGCTGCAGCTGCAGGTCGGCACTCGACATCGCGTACGACGTCCCGCGCGTGGTGTCGTACACGGCCTTCAGCAGATGCACTTCGTCCTTGCGCCACGTGAGCCAATGGCGCTGGCTGTCCTGCCAGCCGCGCTTCGCATCCGCCGGCGCATCCTTCAACAGGCGCTGGTACGCGCCGTCCATCACGGCCTGCCACTGCTGCTGCGCCTCGCCCATGCACTGGATCTGGCCGGCCGGCGACGACCGGTCGCGCCGCGCGAGGCATTGCCGCATCGCGACGTCGATCGGGTCGGCCGCCGCGACTTCCGCATGCGCGACCCCGACTCCCGCCAGCCCTGCCGAGCCTGCCGCCCAGACGACGAGCGCGGCCAGCGCCGCACGCATCGCCTGGATTCGTCCGTGCGTCGCCATCAGTCGCGCACGCAGTCGACGAAGTACTCGACGCGGCCGTTCACCTCTTCCGCGACGAGGCCGTGGATGTCGGTGTGGAAGCCCGGGAAGCGTTCGTTGAAGTCGCGCGCGAACCGCAGGTAGTTCACGATCGTCTTGTTGAAGCGCTCGCCCGGGATCAGCAGCGGAATGCCCGGCGGGTACGGCGTGAGCAGGATGCTCGTCACGCGGCCTTCGAGCTCGTCGAGCGGCACGCGGTCGATCTTGCGGTGCGCGAGCTTCGCGAACGCGTCCGACGGCTTCATCGCCGGTTCCATGTCCGACAGGTACATCTCGGTCGTCAGGCGGGCGATGTCGTTCGCGCGGTACACGTCGTGGATCTGCGTGCACAGGTCGCGCAGGCCGACACGCTCGTAGCGCGGATGCTGCGCGACGAATTCCGGCAGCACGCGCCACAGCGGCTGGTTGTTGTCGTAATCGTCCTTGAACTGCTGCAGCTCGGTCACCATCGAGTTCCAGCGGCCCTTCGTGATGCCGATCGTGAACATGATGAAGAACGAGTACAGGCCGGTCTTCTCGACGATGATCCCGTGCTCGGCCAGGTACTTCGTGACGATCGCGGCCGGAATGCCGGTTTCGCCGAACTCGCCGTCGACGTCGAGCCCCGGCGTGATGATCGTCGCCTTGATCGGGTCGAGCATGTTGAAGCCTTCCGCCAGCGGGCCGAAGCCGTGCCAGTGGTCGTTCGGCTTCAGCATCCAGTCCTCGCGCGAACCGATGCCTTCTTCCGACAGGTTGTCCGGGCCCCACACGCTGAAGAACCAGTCGTCGCCGTATTCGGCGTCGACCTTGCGCATCGCGCGGCGGAAGTCGATCGCCTCGGCGATCGATTCCTCGACGAGCGCGGTGCCGCCCGGCGGCTCCATCATCGCGGCCGCGACGTCGCACGACGCGATGATCGCGTACTGCGGGCTCGTCGACGTGTGCATCAGGTACGCCTCGTTGAAGCGGTGCTTGTCGAACGTGCGGTTCTCCGAATCCTGCACGACGATCTGCGAGGCCTGCGAGATGCCCGCGAGCAGCTTGTGCGTCGAGTGCGTCGCGAACACGAGCGCGCCGGTGCGCGGACGGCCGTCGCCGATCGCGTGCATGTCGCGGTAGAAATCGTGGAAGGTTGCATGCGGCAGCCACGCTTCGTCGAAGTGCAGCGTGTCGAGCAGGTCGCCGAGCAGGTCCTTGATCATCTCGACGTTGTAGACGACGCCGTCGTACGTGCTCTGCGTGATCGTGAGGATGCGCGGCTTCATGTCCGGGTTCTCGCGCATCGCTTCACGCGCGAACGGGTTCGCCTCGATCTTCTTGCGGATGTTCTCCGGCTTGAATTCGTCGCGCGGGATCGGCCCGATGATGCCGAAATGGTTGCGCGTCGGCGTGAGGAACACGGGAATCGCGCCCGTCATCGTGATCGCGTGCAGGATCGACTTGTGGCAGTTGCGGTCGACCAGCACGATGTCGCCCGGAGCGACCGTCGCGTGCCAGACGATCTTGTTCGACGTCGACGTGCCGTTGGTCACGAAGAACAGGTGGTCCGCGCTGAAAATGCGCGCCGCGTTGCGCTCGGACGCCGCGACGGGCCCCGTGTGGTCAAGCAGCTGGCCGAGTTCGTCCACTGCGTTGCAGACGTCCGCGCGCAGCATGTTCTCGCCGAAAAACTGGTGGAACATCTGGCCGAGCGGGTTCTTCAGGAACGCGACGCCGCCCGAGTGGCCCGGGCAGTGCCACGA
Organism: Burkholderia sp. Se-20373; assembly: GCF_017104705.1. Classification (NCBI taxonomy): domain Bacteria; kingdom Pseudomonadati; phylum Pseudomonadota; class Betaproteobacteria; order Burkholderiales; family Burkholderiaceae; genus Burkholderia; species Burkholderia sp. Se-20373. The sequence continues at coordinate 5,722 of NZ_JAAGPH010000094.1, forward strand.
GTACGAGCCTTCGTCCGCGTACTTGACGAGTTCCTTGAAGAACGGCGGCGCGAGCGAGTCGAGATAGACCTTCGCCTCGCGGATGATGTGGCGCGCGACGAACTCCGGCGTGTCCTCGAACATGTGGATGAAGCCGTGCAGCTCGCGCAGGATGTCGTTCGGCAGGTGGCGCGACGTGCGCGTCTCGCCGTACAGGAAGATCGGGATGTCCGCGTTGCGGCGGCGCACTTCGGTGACGAACGCGCGCAGCTCGATGATCGCGGTCGCGAGTTCGGGCAGCTCGCCGTCCTGGCCGGTCTCGCCGAGCATGAGTTCGTCGTCGTCGATCGACAGGATGAAGCACGACGCGCGGCTCGACTGCTGCGCGAACGACGTCAGATCGCCGTAGCTCGTGAGGCCGAGGACTTCGACGCCCTCCTTCTCGATCGCTTCGGCCAACGCCCGGATGCCGGAGCCCGAGATGTTCTCGGAGCGGAAATCTTCGTCGATGATGACGACGGGGAAACGAAACTTCATGGGCGATTCTCCAAAAAGAACGACCGCGGCGCGTCACGCGCAGCGGTCACCCGGAAACTGGTGAGACGTTATGCAACCAGATCAGGTTTTCGGCAGCGTGACACCACGCTGCCCCTGATACTTGCCGCCGCGATCCGCGTACGACACGTCGCACACTTCGTCGCTCTCGAAGAAGAGCACCTGGGCGACGCCTTCGTTCGCGTAGATCTTCGCGGGCAGCGGCGTGGTGTTCGAGAATTCCAGCGTGACGTAGCCTTCCCACTCGGGTTCGAACGGCGTCACGTTGACGATGATCCCGCAGCGCGCATAGGTCGACTTGCCGAGGCAGACGGTGAGCACGGTGCGCGGGATGCGGAAATATTCGACGGTGCGGGCCAGCGCGAACGAGTTCGGCGGGATGATGCACACGTCGCCCTTGAAATCGACAAACGAACCCTCGTCGAAGTTCTTCGGATCGACGATCGTCGAGTTGATGTTCGTGAAGATCTTGAATTCGTCCGCGCAGCGGATGTCGTAGCCGTAGCTCGACGTGCCGTAGCTGACGATCCGGCGGCCGTCCTCGGACGCGCGGACCTGATCGGGCACGAACGGCTCGATCATCTTGTGCTCTTCGGCCATGCGCCGAATCCATTTGTCGGACTTGATGCTCATGCCAGCCTCCGCCGGGCCGTCCCAAGGAGGCTGGCCGTCCCCTCGGGGGACAGCGAACGAAGTGAGCGTTGGGGTCGTTTCATATCAGGGCGCCTGGAAACGCTGCGTGACAGTCAGGGAGGGCCGCGCGCGCGAGGCAGCGGCCGGGAAAGGCGCACATTTTACGCGATCATCGGCCCGGGCACGCGACGGCCATCAACGGATCACGCCACAGGCGAGCGCGGGCCCCGCGCCATGCTGCGGAAACGCGGGATCGCTCGGTTCGCGGTGCACCAGCGCCGCGCGGTTCATCGCCGAGCGCACGCCGTCGAGGGCCAGATCGGGCGCGACGATGAAGCCGGCCGCGACGCCGTTCGCGTCCGCGTGGATGTTGCCGAGATCGCCGGCGACGCGGGCACCCGCGCGCAGCCGGTCGGCTGCCGGCGCGAACACCTGGCCGGCGCTCGAGCCGTCGCCCGCGTTGCAGTCGCCGCGTTCGTGTACCTGTAAGGCGTGATCGCTGTTCGGCGGCAGTCCGGCCAGGTTGTAGGTCACCTGCACGCCGTCCGGACGCTCGACGAACGTCACCGCGCCGCGCGCCTGCGAGCCGACCGTCGGCTGCAGCTGTGCGTCGGCCCGTTTTTCGTGCGACGAGGAAAAGGAGGTGCAGCCGGCCAGCAGGCCCAGCGCGGCGGCGGCCAGCAGCGCGCACCGCACGCGGCCGGCGTACACGCCGTGATGTCGTTGTTTCATTCGATCCTCATGCCGGCTGGCGGCCGTTTGACACGACGGCCGCGCCGGGCGGGTAAAGGGACCCGGGAAAAGTCGCCATGATACCGCGCCTCGCGGCGCCGTAAACAGCGTGAGGCCCCGCCCCGCAAGGGTTTTACGTATTTTGAACAACGATCGACGGGAACTTCGACGTCATGTCGCGCGATCGCTCGGCAATCGCCAGCGCAACCCCGCGCGCGATTTCGCGATAGCGGCGCGCCAGCGCGCCGTCGGCATCGGCCACGACCGTCGGTGTGCCGCTGTCGGCGCGCTCGCGGATCGCGATGTCGAGCGGCAGGCTGCCGAGCACGTTCACGCCGTACTCCTTCGCCATCCGCTCGGCCCCGCCGGCGCCGAAGATGTGCTCCTCGTGGCCGCAGTTCGAGCAGGTGTGGATGCTCATGTTCTCGACGATGCCGAGGATCGGAATCCCGACCTTCTCGAACATCTTCAGGCCCTTCTTCGCGTCGAGCAGCGCGATGTCCTGCGGCGTCGTGACGATCACCGCGCCCGTGACGGGCACGCGCTGCGCGAGCGTCAGCTGGATGTCGCCCGTGCCGGGGGGCATGTCGACGATCAGGTAGTCGAGCTCGCGCCAGTTGGTCTGGCGCAGCAGCTGCTCGAGCGCGGAAGTCGCCATCGGGCCGCGCCACACCATCGGGTTGTCTTCCTCGATCAGGAAGCCGATCGAGTTCGCCTGCAGCCCGTGGCCGACGAGCGGGTTCATCGACTGGTTGTCGGGCGACTCGGGACGCTGGCCATGGATGCCGAGCATCGTCGGCAGCGACGGACCGTAGATGTCGGCGTCGAGGATACCGACCGACGCGCCTTCCGCGGCGAGCGCGAGCGCCAGGTTGACGGCCGTCGTGCTCTTGCCGACACCGCCCTTGCCCGATGCAACCGCGACGATGTTCTTCACGTTCGGCAGCAATTTCACGCCGCGCTGCACCGTGTGCGCGACGATCTCCTGCGAGACCGCGACGCGCGCGTCGCGCACGCCGGCCACGGCCTGAAGCGCCGCGGCGATGCGGGCGCGCACGTCGTCGTGCTGGCTGCGCGCGGGATAACCGAGCACCACGTCGAGCACCACGACGTCGCCGTCGATCGCGACGTTGCGCACGCCCTTGTTCGCCGCATACGGACGGCCGGTATTGGGGTCGACGACAGCCGCCAAAGCGGCGTCGACTTGTGCCCGGTCAATGCTCATCGAAACTCCGTGAAAACGTTTTTCTCGCGCGCAAACGTCAAAAAATATCAAATTTCGGCGCGAAAATCGGGAAAAGTGAAAGAATCTGTTGCACGCCATTGCGCGAACGCGCGACCCGGCGCACTCTTCGCGTGCGGCATGCTATGGGGCCAAATCGGCCACTTACCGCCTATATTGTAGAGGCTGACGCGTCGCACTGTCCGAACAGCCACGCTGACGGACAGGGCATGCAGCCACCTCGGCGGCTGCCGCGAGCACGGGCCTGCCCTCCTTTTTCGGGCGGCCCGCGCAGGGAGCCATAACTGTTGTTGTCGTCGTTGTCGACTCGTTCAACCAAGAGAGGAATCCAAGATGAACATGAAAATCGCGACCCGCTTGTCCGTCTTCGCATTGGCCGGCGCATTGCTGGCAGGCTGCGCCACGCAGCAAGGCAACAACGCGGCCGTCGGTACCGGCACGGGCGCAGCACTGGGCGCAGGCATCGGCGCGCTGGCAGGCGGCGGCAAGGGCGCGGCGATCGGCGCGGGTGTCGGTGCACTGGTCGGCGGCGTGACGGGTTACAACTGGCAGGCGATCAAGAACAAGCTCGCACCGTCGGCAGCGCAGACGGGTACGCAAGTGACCGAGCAGCCGGACGGCTCGCTGAAGCTGAACGTGCCGAGCTCGGTGACGTTCGCGACGAACCAGTACGCGATCACGCCGGCCTTCACGCCGCTGCTGAACGACCTGGCGACGACGCTGAACCAGAACCCGCAAGTGACGGCATCGATCGTCGGCTACACGGACAGCACGGGCTCGGCCCAGCTGAACCAGACGCTGTCGCAGAACCGCGCGCAAAGCGTCGTGAACGCACTGGCGCAGCGCGGCGTGAACGGCGGCCGCCTGTCGGCGCAGGGCATGGGCGCATCGAACCCGATCGCGGACAACGCGACCGAAGCCGGCCGCGCACAGAACCGCCGCGTCGAAATCTACCTGCGCGCAGCGCAGGCGCAGTAAGCGCGCGACGAGGAGAAAGCGCGGGCCCGCCGCCCGCGCAGCCCCGCCGGACAACGCTTCCGGCGGAGCCGGTAACAAATCGAAAAAATTTTCGAACTTCTGTCGCAGGCCGTGGTCAGTATTTACGGTACGCGGCTGGTGTTGCCGGCGCGTCACCATTCTCCTCTTGTCGTTGTTGCTCCGGGGCCGTATCCGCCCCGGTTTTTTTTGCCCGCAGAATTCGTGCTGCACCGCAGCACGCCACCGCCGGGCACACTGCTTGCGCGGCCCCGGCCGTTTCGGCGCCCGGTCAAGGACGCCTGCCCGCATCGCTGGCGCGCGCCCCTGCTAGAATCGCAGTTTCCCGTCGTTTTCCGCTGTTCCTCTACAGACCCTATGTCCGCATCCGACCTCACTTCCGTGCAGGCTGCGGCGCCGCAAGGTGGCCGCCAGATCCTCGTTACGTCCGCACTGCCCTATGCCAACGGGCAGATCCACATCGGCCACCTGGTCGAGTACATCCAGACCGACATCTGGGTGCGGACGCTGCGAATGCATGGCCATGAGGTCTACTACATCGGCGCCGACGACACGCACGGCACGCCGATCATGCTGCGCGCGGAGAAGGAAGGCCTGACCCCGAAGCAGCTGATCGACCGCGTGTGGACCGAACACAAGCGCGACTTCGACAGCTTCGGCGTGTCGTTCGACAACTTCTACTCGACCGATTCGGACGAGAACCGCGTGCTGAGCGAGAAGATCTACGTCGCGCTGCAGGACGCCGGCTTCATCGCCGAGCGCGAGATCGAGCAGGCCTACGATCCCGTCAAGGAAATGTTCCTGCCGGACCGCTTCATCAAGGGCGAGTGCCCGAAGTGCCACGCGAAGGACCAGTACGGCGACAACTGCGAAGTGTGCGGCTCGACCTACCTGCCGACCGAACTGCTGAACCCGTATTCGGTCGTGTCGGGCGCGACGCCGGTGCGCAAGACCTCGAAGCACTACTTCTTCCGCCTGTCCGATCCGCGCTGCGAAACGTTCCTGCGCGAATGGGTGAGCGGCCTCGCACAGCCCGAAGCGACCAACAAGATGCGCGAATGGCTCGGCGACGCCGGCGAAGCCAAGCTCGCCGACTGGGACATCTCGCGCGACGCGCCGTATTTCGGCTTCGAGATCCCGGGCGCGCCCGGCAAGTATTTCTACGTGTGGCTCGACGCGCCGGTCGGCTACTACGCGAGCTTCAAGAACCTGTGCGAGCGCAACGGCATCGACTTCGATGCGTGGGTCCGCCCGGGCTCGACCACCGAGCAGTACCACTTCATCGGCAAGGACATCCTGTACTTCCACACGCTGTTCTGGCCCGCGATGCTCGAGTTCTCGGGCCACCGCACGCCGACCAACGTGTTCGCGCACGGGTTCCTGACGGTCGACGGCGCGAAGATGTCGAAGTCGCGCGGCACGTTCATCACCGCGCAGAGCTACATCGACACGGGCCTGAACCCCGAATGGCTGCGTTACTACTTCGCCGCGAAGCTGAACGCGACGATGGAAGACATCGACCTGAACCTCGACGACTTCCAGGCGCGCGTGAACAGCGACCTCGTCGGCAAGTACGTGAACATCGCGAGCCGCGCGGCAGGCTTCCTGATCAAGCGCTTCGACGGCCGCGTGCAGGACAGCGCGATGAACCATCCGCTCGTCGCGAAGTTGCGCGAGGCGATCCCGCAGATCGCCGCGCACTACGAAGCACGCGAGTACGGCCGCGCGCTGCGCCACACGATGGAGCTCGCGGACGAAGTGAACGCGTACGTCGACGGCGCGAAGCCGTGGGATCTCGCGAAGGATCCGGCCAACGCGGTCGCGCTGCACGAAACCTGCAGCGTCAGCCTCGAGTCGTTCCGCCTGCTGTCGCTCGCGCTGAAGCCGGTGATGCCGCGCGTGGCCGAAGCCGTCGAGTCGTTCTTCGGGATCGCGCCGCTCGCATGGGCCGACGCCGCGAAGCCGCTGTCGTCGGAGCAGCCGATCAAGGCGTACCAGCACCTGATGACGCGCGTCGATCCGAAGCAGATCGAAGCGCTGCTCGCCGCGAACCGCGATTCGCTGCAGGCCGAAGCCACCGGCGCGGCCGTCGCGAGCGCGAACGCCGCGAAGGATGCGAAGGATGCGAAGAACAACGCGAAGGCGAACGCGAAGCAGGCGGTCGTGAACGGCGCGGACGACGCACCGATCTCGATCGACGATTTCGCGAAGATCGACCTGCGCATCGCGAAGATCGTCGCGTGCCAGGCCGTCGAAGGCTCGGACAAGCTGCTGCAGCTCACGCTCGACGTCGGCGAGGAAAAGACCCGCAACGTGTTCTCGGGCATCAAGTCCGCGTACCAGCCCGAGCAGCTCGTCGGCAAGCTGACCGTGATGGTCGCGAACCTCGCGCCGCGCAAGATGAAGTTCGGCCTGTCCGAAGGGATGGTGCTCGCCGCGTCGGCCACCGACGAGAAGGCCGAGCCGGGCCTCTACATCCTCGAGCCGCACAGCGGCGCGAAGCCCGGCATGCGCGTGAAGTAAGCCGAACGCGCTGCCGCTTGCGCAAAAACGAAGCCCCGCACGACGTGCGGGGCTTTTTTCATGGCTGCTCGGCGCGCCGCCCGCGCCCGCCGTCGCTGCTGAACCAGCGATCAAAACGCCGCGTGTAGTTCAGGTCGACGCCCTGGAACGTGCCGCCGTACGCGGATACCGACCAGAAACGCGTCAGGTTGATCGTCGCCTTGAACGCGTTGGCCGCCGATTGCAGCCCCTGCTCGAAGCCGAGCACGAAGCGCTCGTTGATCGCCTTCGACACCAGCACGACCTGCGGATCGGTCAGGCCGACTTCACTACGGCCGACCGAGACCTCGTCGAGACCGAAGGTCTGCGCGACGCGCTTGCCGGTCACGCTGCCGAGCAGCCCGAGCGCCGCGGTCATCGCCCCCTGCTGGCCGACGTTGTTGCCCTGGTCGGTGCCGTGGCCGAACAGCAGCCACGACAGCTTTTCGTTGTCCGTGACGTTCGGCTCCGACACGAGCTTGACCGTCAGCGACTGGATCGTGCCCGTGACCTGCACGCCGGCCTCGACCTCCTGGTTGCGCCGCATCGCGAGGATGTTGACGCCCGGGTTCGACACGGGGCCGTTGAACGTGAAGAAGCCATTCTCGATCGCGAGCTTGCGGCCGAACGACGTGTACGTCGATCCTTCGGTCACGCGCACGTTGCCGACCGCGCGCAGCGGCACGCCCGGCGCGCTCATCACGGTGATCGTGCCGCGCAGCCCGAGATCCGCGCCGTGGCCCTTGAAGCGGAAGTTGTTGCCGAGGCCGATGTCGACATTCGCGCGCGGCGCGAGCGACGGCGCCGGCTTGTCCTCGGCCGGCTTCGGCTTCGCAACCGCGGTGCCGGTCGGCGTTTCGCCGCGGACCGTGCCGCCCGGCTCCACGATCACGACATCGTCCGACAGGTGCGGCGCCGATTCTTCGGGCAGGTCGAACAATGCGCGGTCGACGACGAACTTGCCGTCGATCGACAGCGCGCCGCGCGGCCCGTCGTTCGCGACCGTCGCCTTGCCCGACAGCGACAGCTTGCGGTCCGGCGCCGCGAACAGCTCGAGCTTGTCCGCGACGATGCTCGCGGTCAGGTCGGGCGCCTCGCCGTCGAGGCGCACGCGGCCGAGCATGCGCAGCGTACCGTCGCCGCCGTGGAACTCGACCTGCTGGAATTCGACGAGGTTTTCGGACAGCTTGACGCGCACGATGCCGTCCTTCAGCTGCACGCCCTGGTCGATGAGCGTCGCGGACAGGTCGTCGCCGGTCAGCATCCCCGACAGGTTCGGCTTCGCCGGCGTGCCCGCGACGGTCAGCTTCAGCGCCGCGCGGCCGCCGAGCAGGTAGCTCGGCCCGAACAGGTTGCCGGTCGTCTTAAGCGCCGGGATGTCGGCGTCGATGCGGCCCGACAGCGGGCCGTCGTTGACCACGCCGAACATGCCGTCGTGCAGCGCGAACGGCACGATGACATTCGCATCGAGCGTGCCGATCCGGTTCGCCTTCGCGAGCGCCGTCACGTTGAGCCGGTTGCCGGGCGTGAAGCTCGCGCGCGCGGACAGGTCGGTCAGCCCCAGCGAGGCGATGCCGCGTCCGCTCTCGATCGTCACGTCGCCGCCGCGGCGCTTCACCTGCACGTAGCCCGTCGCGTTCGCGCCGAGCGAGAAATCCCAGTCGGCATCGAGCACGACGTCGGTGCGCACCGGCGGCCGCTGGCCCGTGAGCGCCTGGCGGACCTCGAGGAAACGCGCGACCGACACACCGGTCACCGAGCCCGCCGAGCGCATCTGGCCGTGATCGAACACGAACGACTTCAGGTCGATCGCCGCGCCTTCGAGCGTGAGCCGCGTCGCGCCGAGCGTCACGCGGCCGGCACCGGCCGACACGGTCAGCGGCGACTGCAGCGCGATGGCCGGCGTGCCGCGGTTCGCCAGACGCGTGACGGTGCCGTCCCAGCGCATCCCGTCGCGGTTCTCGACCACGCCGCCATTCGCCGCGAGCGTCACGTCGATCACGCGACCATCGGCAACCCCGAGCGCCGACGCGTCGAGCGTGTGCTTCGCGCGCGTGCCGTCGAGGTTCGCGCGCAGCGATTTCAGCTTCAACGAGCCGAGCGCGAGGTCGGATGCGTCGGCCGTGAACACGAGCGCGCCGTGCGCGCCGTCGCGGATGTCCGCGCGGCCCTGCGCGGCACCGATCCGGTTCGAGCCGACGACGACGTGCTCGGCCTTGTAGGTGGCCGTCACGTTCGGGTGCGCGAAGCTGCCGGTCAGGTCGCCCTGCGCCTGCACGAGCCCTTGCACGCCGAAGCCGAGCCGGTCGAGCTGCGGCGCATCGACGACGAAGCGCAGCCGGTCGCCGGGCGCGCCGAAGCTGCCGCGCAGGTCGACGTGGTTGCCCGCGATCGACAGGTTTGCGTTGCTCGGCAGAATGCGCGAGCCGGCCAGCTGCACGACGCCGGCACCGGTCAGCGGCACGCCGTCGTACAGGCTGTCGCCGAGCTTGAAGGTCGCCTTCGTCGACACCTGCGGCGCGAACGCGCCCGACGCCGTCAGCGTGCCCGACACGCGGGTCTCGCCGCGCGGGGCCGGCGCCTTCGCGACCTTGGCGGGCGCCTTGCCGCCACCCGCCTTCGGCGCGCTCATCGCGGCGAGCAGCAGCGGATCGAATGCGGTCAGCGTCGCCTTCGCGTCATAGCTCGAATGCGCATCGTGGCGGAACACACCGGCCAAGTCGATCCGGCCTTTGCCCGCCGTCACGCGCGCGTCGGTCAGCACGGTCTGCTGCGGCGTCAACGCGACCTTCGCGCGTGCGCCGAGCGCAAGCTTCGGATCGTTCAGGTTGAAATCGACGGTCGTGACATCGCCCGCGAGCGTCACGCCGAGCGGGCCGGCGAGGCGCATCGGTCGCAGCTCGGCGACGAACGCGTTCAGGTCGAGATTCGCGACCTTCAGGTCGAAACGGCCCTTGCCGCCCGTCAGCGTGCCGTTGCCCGTCACGCTGCCGTCGCGGATCAGCTTCAGTGCGAGATCGTCGATCCGCTGCGCGTGCGCGTCGAGATGCACGTTCGCGTGCGCGTCGATCACCGGCAGCAGGTGGTCGCCGAGCGTGCCGGGCTTCGCGTTGACGATCGACACCGGGCCCGTCACCGCGAAACCCTTCGCGGGTTCGGCCCCGGCCGGCGCCGTCACCGGCGCGAGTTCCGCGCGCACCGCGAGATCGGCGGCCGGCGCGCCGGGGGCGAGCGCCTGCGGGTTCACGTGATCGAACGCGAGCGATGCGCGCGTGAGCGGCACCGCGCCGAACGGCGCGGCCTCGACGTGCGCGCGCCCGTTCAGCTTCATCCCGCTTGCGTCGACTTCGGCGACGAGCGCTTCGAGCGAGCCCGACACGCGCGCACGCGCGTCGACCGGCTCGTCGGACAGCTTGCCCGCATAGGTGGCGTCGCCCGTCAGCGCGAACGGCTTCACGCCGTCGAGCTTCGCGCGTGCGGTCAGCGCGCCGTACGGCGTATCGACGCCGTCGAGCACGAGTTCATGGTGACGGCCGTCGCTGCGGCCGTTCAGCGCGATATGGTCGAGCTGCGTCGTCGAGCCGCCGTCGTGGATCGCGAGGTGATCGACGCGCAGGTCGTCGATCCGCAACTGCAGCGGCAGGCTCAGGTCCTGCGGCGTCGTACTCGGCGTCGACGGCCCCGGCGCGATCCGCACGTCGATCGTGCCGGCGCGAAGGTACGCGATGGACAGCCGCCACGGCGCGCGGGTCAGGGCCCAGCGGCCGTCGAGGCGGTCGATGCGGATTTCGGTGCCGGTGCCGTCGGGGCTCGTCCATGCGAAGCCGCGCAACCGCACGCCGGTCGCGAGCGCGCCGCCGTCGAGCGTGCCCGCGAGCCGCGCGCCGAGCACGTGACCGGCCAATTGCCACGCAAGCCGCGTGCCGCGTTCGGTCGTCACCGCGCCCATCACGAGCCCCACCGCCAGCACGACGAGCAGCACGACCGTGACAAGCGTCCACGCGACGAACCGCCCGATCCGCGCGACAGGCCCGCGGCGCGGCGCGCGCGGCGGCGCGTCGGGCGCGCCGTCGGGCGAGTCCGGATCGTGATGCGGCGGCGTGTCGTTCGGGTCCTTCGTCATGCGGTTCGTTGTCGGTGAAGCGGTACGGTCAGAAAGCGATGCCGAGCGTCAGGTACGGGCGCACGCTATGGTTGCGCAACCCGTATGCGACGTCGACGTTGATCGGGCCGACGGGGCTGCGCCAGCGCGCGCCGATGCCGACACCCGGGTAGAACACGCGCTCGCCCCACGCATCGGTGGCGGTGCCGATGTCGAAGAACGTCGCGGCGCCCCAGTCGCGGTTGAACCAGTGCTGGTATTCAGCGGTGCCCGTCATCAGGTACTTGGTCGGCAGCACGGAACCGTCGACGCTGTTACCGATGCTCTGGTAGCCGTAGCCGCGCACCGAGTTCGAGCCGCCCGCGCGGAACAGCAGCGACGCCGGCACGCCGGTCGAGCTGCCGCTCGTGAACACGCCGCCGAGCTCCGCGCGGAACACGAACAGGTCGCGCTTGCCGATCGGCAGGTACTGCTGGCCGCGCGCGTAGCCGCGGATGAAGGACTGGTCGGTCAGTACGCCCTTGACCGCAAAGCCGGCCTCCGCGTGGATCAGGTTGCCCGAACGCGGAAACAGCGGATCGTCGACGTTGCGGCGCGTCCACGCCCATTGCGGCACGAGCGCGCGGCTCGTGGTCGGCCCCGCGCCGTTCTGGTCGAGCCGGTCCTGGTAGTACATCAGCGAATACGAATAGTCGATGAACTGGCCGGTGCGCGTGCGCTGCACGCCGACCCGCGCGCTGTAGATGCGCGTGTCCGACACGTTGGTGTTCGTGTACGACGCGAGCACGCTGTTGGTCCAGCCCTTCTCGCCCGGCGGCATCGACAGCTGGACCTGACCGTATTGCTGGATCTGGTCGAGCCGGCCCGACACGGTCAGCGGCCACGCGGCGCCGAACGTGTCGAGATACGTATAGGAACCCTGCACGTGCGGCCCGGTATCGGTGGCAAAGCCGACGCCGCCGCGGATGTTGTTGTACGGGAACTCGCTGACCTTCACGTGCACGGGCGTGCGCTCGGGCTTCGCGGTATCGTCGCCGACGTCGATCGCGACGCTCGCGTAGTACGGCGTGTTCTGCAACTGCCGCTGCAGTTCGGTGATCCGCTGCACGTCGTAGATCTCGCCTTCCGACAGCGGATTGACGTTCGTGACGATCTTTTCCGGATAGCGCCGCACGCCGTCGACGTCGACCTTGCCGATCGTGAACGTCGGGCCGCTGTCGAACGTGACCGCGAGCATCGCGCGCTGCGTGCGCGGGTCGATGCGCGCTTCGGACGACGCGATCTTCCCGCCGAGATAGCGGCGCGACTGCAGTTGCCTGAGCGCCGCGCCCTTCGCGCCGTCCCAGTCGGACTGCGTGAACGGATCGCCCGGCTTCAGCGAGAACGCGAAACGGGTCGCGGCTTCCTGCTTCGGATCCTCGGTGTCGATGGGCCCCTTGAACGTCAGCTCGACGCTCGACACGATCGTCTGCTTCCCCGGATCGACCGCGATGCGCACGTCGCGCTTGCCGTCGCGCGTGCGCACGTCGGTGCGCACGACCGGCGAGAAATAGCCGGCCGTCGCGGTCAGGTCGCGCACCTGCTGCGGCGTGGCGGTCACGAGGAAGTCGAACTGGTCGTCGCTGATGTCGTCGCGCTTCGCGAAGCGCGCGATGTCGAGATGCGACTTGAGCAGCTTGCGAACCGAGCGCGGCGCATCGATGTCGACGTCGTACTTCGCGTGGGCCGGCAGCGCGAAGCACGCGGCAAGGCAACCGGCAAGGGCCACCCGCGCGGCGCGGGCCGCGGCGCCGGCGCGATTGCGTTCCACGCGCAAGACCGCGTCATGTGCCGTGTGTGCTTGCTGGTTCGACTGCCCCGCCAAATATGACCTCGCCCTCGGTTATCACGGTTTTGTGGAAAACCCTGTATTTGACCACAGGGTGCCGGCACCAAAGCTTAATGTTTGTAAACCGCCTGGCCCGCAGCGCCCTGCCTGATGGTGCGTTTCCGGGCGCCGGCCACCTGCCGGCCCGCGGATTCGACGCGCGATTGACGCCGGCCGTTCCCGCGATGCGGTAAAATCCCGCCATCGTGAATCCGGCGCATCGTGCGCCGCCCGAAACGGAAAATCCAGCCATGCCGTACCAGTCCGATGTCACGCAGTTCCTGAACCAGCTCAAGCAGCAGAAGCCGACGCTCGAGGACGAGCAGCGCAAGGGCCGTTCCCTGCTGTGGGACAAGCAGCCGATCGACCTCGAAGAGCGCGCCGAGCAGCAGGAATCGCGCGTGAAGCAAACGTCGTACGTCTACTACCAGAACTTCTGACGACGTGAGCGCCGCCGACGAGGCCAGCGCCGCTAGGCAGGACGACGCGATCGCCGCGCCCGCGGGCGCCGATTCGACGCCCGACACGGTCGACGGTGTCGCGGCATTCGCTCGCCTGTACGGCGAGCCGCTCTTCAAGCTGCCGCAGGATCTCTACATCCCGCCTGATGCGCTCGAGGTCTTCCTCGAGACCTTCGAAGGCCCGCTCGACCTGCTGCTCTACCTGATCCGCAAGCAGAACTTCAACGTGCTCGACATCCCGATGGCGCAGGTCACCGCGCAATACCTCGGCTACGTCGACCAGATCCGCACGTCGAACCTCGAGCTGGCGGCCGAGTACCTGCTGATGGCCGCGATGCTGATCGAGATCAAGTCGCGGATGCTGTTGCCGGTCAAGAAGGCCGACACCGGCGAGGAAGCCGAGGATCCGCGCGCCGAACTCGTGCGCCGCCTGCTCGAATACGAGCAGATGAAGCTCGCCGCGCAGCGGCTCGACCAGCTGCCGCAGCTCGGCCGCGACTTCCTGCGCGCCGAGGTCTACATCGAGCAGAGCGTCACGCCGCGCTTCCCCGACGTGAATTCGGACGACCTGCGCGCCGCATGGGCCGACGTGCTCAAGCGCGCGAAGCTCGTCCAGCACCACAAGATCTCGCGCGAGGAGCTGTCGGTGCGCGAGCACATGAGCCTGATCCTGCGCCGGCTGCAGAACGCGCGCTTCATGGAGTTCGCCGAGCTGTTCGACACGTCGCGCGGCGTGCCGGTCGTCGTCGTGAATTTCATCGCGATGCTCGAACTCGCGCGCGAGTCGCTCCTCGAGATCACGCAGGCCGAGCCGTTCGCGCCGATCTACGTGCGTCTCGCATACCTGCCCGCGTAACCCCCGCGCCCGCCCTTCCCGTTCTCCCGATTCATCCCGGCACGCTCGCCGCTACGCCGCAGTCCGGCGCGGCCGCGCGCGGGGTTGCCGGCACGCCCGATTAAAAAGTGAACGATCGTTCTTTTTTCGATGCGTTTGGCGGCCAAATCCTCTACAATCCGCCGACGCCCGATGCGCCGCCCGCGCGCCGGCGTTCTCCGCTTCGACCCCGACGCCGCTGCTGCGGCGCCAACGCGCGCCAGCGCGAGGAACCCGCTACCCGATCATGAAAGTCATCAGCTCGATCCATGAACTGCGCGACCAGCTGCGCGGACAGAACCGCACGGCGTTCGTGCCGACGATGGGCAACCTGCACGAAGGGCACCTGTCGCTGATGCGCCTCGCGCGCCAGCACGGCGACCCGGTCGTGGCGAGCATCTTCGTCAACCGGCTGCAATTCGGCCCGAACGAGGATTTCGACAAGTATCCGCGCACGCTGCAGGACGATATCGAGAAGCTGCAGAAGGAAAACGTCTACGTGCTGTTCGCGCCGACCGAGCGCGACATGTACCCGGAACCGCAGGAATACCGCGTGCTGCCGCCGGACGATCTCGGCGGAATCCTCGAAGGGGAATTCCGGCCCGGCTTCTTCACCGGCGTGTGCACGGTCGTGGCGAAGCTGATGGCCTGCGTGCAGCCGCGCGTCGCCGTGTTCGGCAAGAAGGACTACCAGCAGCTGATGATCGTGCGCCGCATGTGCCAGCAGCTCGCGCTGCCGGTCGACATCATCGCCGCCGAAACCGTGCGCGACGAGGACGGCCTCGCGCTGTCGTCGCGCAATCGCTACCTGTCGGCCGACGAGCGCAGCGAAGCGCCCGAACTCGCGAAGACGCTGCAGCGCATCCGCGAAAGCGTGCTCGGCGGCGAGCGCGACCTCGGCAAGCTCGAGGACCTGGCCCGCACGCATCTGGCCGGCCGCGGCTGGGCGCCCGACTACATCTCGATCCGCCGCCGCGCGAACCTGATCGCGCCGGACGCGGCCCAGCTCGAAGCCGGCGAACCGCTCGTCGTCGTCGCCGCCGCGAAGCTCGGCGCGACGCGCCTCATCGACAACCTGGAAATCTGACGGGCCGCCCCGCCCGCGCCTCTCACGCATCACGGAGACACCATGCAGCGCCACATGCTCAAATCGAAGATCCACCGTGCGGCCGTCACGCACTGCGAGCTGCACTACGAAGGCTCGTGCGCGATCGACGAAGACCTGCTCGACGCATCGGGCATCATCGAGAACGAACGGATCGACATCTGGAACATCAACAACGGCGAGCGCTTCTCGACTTACGCGATCAAGGGTGAGCGCGGCAGCGGGATGATCTCGCTGAACGGCTCGGCCGCGCGTCGCGCGCAACTCGGCGACCTCGTGATCATCGCGGCCTTCGCGATGGTCGACGAAGCCGAGCTGCAGGCCGGCTGGAAGCCGAAGCTCGTGTTCATGGACGACGGCAACAAGATCAAGGGCCACCGCAATCACGTGCCGACGCAGAACTGGACCTGACCTGGCCACCTGCCCGCGTGCCGTGGCGCGCGGGCGGCGCGGCGGTGCCGCTTGTGGTCGAAGGGCCGGATGCCGTACTCGACGGCATCCGGCCCTTTCTCATTTCATCGCGCGCCGCCCGGCAGCGGCCACGCGATCAGGACGCCTTGGCGGCCCTCTCCGGCTTCTCTGCCTTCGGCGCCCGGCGTTCGGCCCATTCGACGATCGGCCGCCACTGTTCGAGATCCTTCTCGACGCGGCTCTTCGCGACGTCCCACAGCGTCAGCCCGTGCGCGGCGATCTGCACGTAGTTCTGCGTGTCGCGCACGTAGCCGAGCACCGGCAGGCCGAGCCCTTCGACGAAGCGATGAAGCTGATCGGACGAGCGCGTGCGCGCATCGACCCGCATCCCGACGATCCCGACCTCGACGCTGCCCTTGCGCACGGCCTTCTCGCCGGCGAGGCGCTCCAGAAACTGCTGCGTGGCCAGGATATCGAACATCGACGGCTGCAGCGGCACGATCACCTTGTCGGCCAGTTGCAGTGCGACGTTGAGCCGGTTGCCGTGCAGGCCGGCCGGCGTATCGATCACCGCGTACTCGAGGCCGCGCGGCGGCTTCGTCGGCGCGTCCGGGTCGAGATCCCACGCCTCGATCGGCGGCAATCCGGCCGGCCGCAGGTCGAGCCACGCATGCGCGGACTGCTGCCGGTCGAGGTCGGCGAGCGCGACCCACGCGCCCTGCGCCGCGAAATAGCCGGCAAGATTGGTGGACAGCGTGCTCTTCCCCACGCCGCCCTTCGGATTCGCCACCACGATCACCGTCATGAATTCCCCCGAAAAAGCCGCGCGGCGCCCGCCGCCTGGCAGGCGCCGCTCGATTGCGGATACAGGGAGCGATGATATCGGCAAACGGGGCGTCACCGGAACGGGTTGCGCCGCGCCGTGTGGGTTACTTCCCCGTTACGCACGCTGAACCGCGGCCTCCCGGGCGCCGAGCGCGAACGCGCCGCCGCCCAGCAGCGCCTGCACGGCGAGCGTGACGGCCCAGAACGCCGGATATTCCCAGCCGCCGTGCGGTGACGCGAAGCTCCAGCCGTTCGGCAGATGCGTAGCGGTTGCGCCGAGCATGAACGGCAGCAGCACGAGTGCGGCGACGCGCACACGGAAGCCCGCAAGCAGCGCGAGGCCGCCGGCCAGTTCGACGAACGTCGTCAGGTACGCGAGCCAGCCCGGCAGGCCGATCGACGCAAAGAACTGCGCGGTGCCGGGCAGCGTGAAGACGAACACCTTCTGCGCGACGTGCGCGAGGTACAGCACGCCGAGCGCGACGCGCAGCAGGGTCGCGGCGAAATCGTTGAGGCGATTGGGGTTCATGGCGAATTCCTTCGGGAGTGGTGTGAATGGATCGCACTCTATTCGAATCAATTCGACCGATAAACGCGCCAATTCGCTTTAACTGATTCCCATATGGAGTTAATCAGGACGTAAAAAGGGGCATGATCGATCATGCCCCGCCACCTGCTTCAGTAACCGCTCTTGCCTTGCGTGGCGTCGCCGGAACCGGACTGGCTGCCGCCCGGTGCGGACGAATCGCACGCGTGCGCAACCGCCGACGCGCCCAGCAGCGCCGCGAGCAGCACGCTCCACCACCATCGAGCCTTCATCGTCGCACTCCTCCAGGCGGACCTCCGCCCTTCTGTGTTGTACGCGATCCGGCGGAAAAAGCGAGCACGGACCGGCCTCGCGTCAACGAAACTCGGCATACAGCGCGTCGAGGTCGAGGTGGTTCGCGAACGTGTCGGCCAGCCGTTCGAGCGATGCCTCGCGCAGCGCCGGATAGTCGATGCGCTCCGCGCCGTCGAGCCCGGCCCACGCGAGCAGCGCCGTGCAGGCGCCGGGCGAGTCGAACAGCCCGTGCACGTAGGTCGCGAGGATCTGGCCGTCGTCGGACACCGCGCCGTCGGGGCGTGTGCCGTCCCGCGCGGCGTCGGCTGCCAGCGCCAGCGCGGGAGAAGCAAGCGCGGGCCCGTGCGTATCGCCCATGTGGATCTCGTAGCCGCGCACCGCGGCCCCGCCCGGCAGCGCGAGCTGCCCCGTCACGTTCTTCAGCGTCTTGTCGGGCTGCAGCGTCGTGTCGAAATCGAGCAGCCCGAGCCCCGGCACGCTGCCGGGCGCGCCTTCGAGGCCGAGCGGATCGTCGAGCGTGCGGCCGAGCATCTGCATCCCGCCGCAAATGCCGATCACCTTGCCGCCGTAGCGCAGGTGGCGACGGATCAGCGTGTCCCAGCCCGCGTCGCGCAGCCACGCGAGATCGCGCTGAACGCTCTTCGAACCGGGCAGGATCAGCAGGTCGGCGTCCGGCACGGGGCCGCTCTTCCAGTACGTGAATTCGACCTGCGGATGCGCACGCAGCGGATCGAAATCGGTGTGATTGCTGATGCGCGGCAGCGCCGGCACGACGACGCGCAGCACGCCGGCGTCGCCCCGCACGGCAGCGCTGCGCGCCTGCGTGGGCAGCATGTCCTCCGCGTCGAGCAGCAGGCCGTGCAGGTACGGCAGCACGCCGAACACGGGCTTGCCCGTTTGCGCGCGCAGCCAGTCGAGCCCCGGTTCGAGCAGCTTGAAATCGCCGCGAAAGCGGTTGATCACGAAGCCGCGCACGCGCGCGCGCTCGCTGTCCGACAGGCACGCGAGCGTGCCGACCAGATGCGCGAACACGCCGCCGCGGTCGATGTCGGCGACCAGCACGACCGGGCAGTCGACGCGTTCGGCAAAACCCATGTTCGCGATGTCGCCGTCGCGCAGGTTGATCTCGGCCGGGCTGCCGGCGCCCTCGACGATCACCGTGTCGTAACCGGCGCGCAGGCGCGCGTACGACTCGAGCACCGCGTCGAACGCGACCGGCTTGTAGTCGTGATATGCACGCGCATTGAGGTTCATGCGCGCCTTGCCGTGAATGATCACCTGCGCGCCGCGATCGCTCGTCGGCTTCAGCAGCACGGGGTTGAAATCCGTATGCGGCGCGACGCCCGCGGCCAGCGCCTGCAGCGCCTGCGCGCGGCCGATCTCGCCGCCGTCGGCCGTCACCGCGCTGTTGAGCGCCATGTTCTGCGGCTTGAACGGCGCAACGCGCGCGCCGGCGCGGCGTGCCAGCCGGCACAGGCCGGCAACCAGCGTGCTCTTGCCCGCGTCGGACGTCGTGCCCTGGATCATCAGCGTGCCGCGCGGCCGCGGCTCGGGTGCATTCATCGTGTAAAGGTCGTCGCGAAGCAAAGGCCGCATTATCCCCCGCGCCGCCCTGCCCGCGCCGTTACAATCACGCGATGATTCCGCACGACCTCACTTTCGTCCTCGGCGGCGCGCGCTCGGGCAAGAGCGCACATGCCGAGCGGCTCGCCGCCGACAGCGGCCTTCCCGTCACCTACATCGCGACCGCGACCGCCGCCGATGCCGAGTTCGCGGAGCGCATCGCGCACCATCGCGCGCGCCGGCCGGCCGACTGGGGTTTCGCCGACGCGCCCGTCGATCTCGCCGGCACGCTCGTGCGGCTCGACGATCCGCACGCGTGCCTGCTCGTCGACTGCCTGACGCTGTGGCTCACGAACCTGCTGTGCCCGGCCGACGGCGAACCGCTCGACGATGCGCAGTACGCGGCGCAGGTCGACCGGCTCGAGCACGCGTTGCGCGGCGCGCGCGCGAAGGTGATCGTCGTCAGTAACGAAATCGGGCTCGGCGTCGTGCCGCTCGGGTCGGTCACGCGCCGCTACGTCGACGAACTCGGGCGCCTGAACCAGCGCGTCGCCGCGCTCGCGACACGCGTGACGCTGCTCGTCGCCGGGCTGCCGCTCGATCTCAAGACCGGAGCACCGTCATGCTGATGCTGTCGCTGCCTGTCGTCGCGATGTTCGCGGTCGCGGCCGCGATCGTCGACCGCGCGCTCGGCGAACCGGCCGGCTGGCATCCGCTCGTCGCGTTCGGCCGCCTCGCCGCGCGCATCGAAGGCGCGCTGAACACGGGCCGGCGCGGCCGCGTGATCGGCGTCGCCGCATGGGTCGCGGCGGTCGTGCCGCCGGTCGCCATCGCGGCATGGCTCACGACCGTGCTGCCGTGGCCGCTCGCGGCCGCGCTGCATATCGCGCTGCTGTGGTTCGCGCTCGGCGCGAAAAGCCTCGCCGACCACGTCGCGCCGATCGCTGCCGCGTTGCTGCGGCATGACCTCGACGCCGCCCGCGCGCTGACCGCGCGCATCGTGTCGCGCGACACGAGCGACGCGGACGAAGGCGCGCTGTCGCGCGCGGCCGTCGAATCCGCGCTCGAGAACGGCAACGACGCGATCTTCGGCGCGCTGTTCTGGTTCGTCGTCGCAGGCGGCCCCGGCGCGCTGCTGTTCCGGCTCGCGAACACGCTCGACGCGATGTGGGGCTACCGCACGCCGCGCTTCCTGACCTTCGGCTGGGCCGCCGCGCGCCTCGACGACGCGCTGAACTGGATTCCCGCTCGCCTCACGGCCGCGAGCTACGCGCTGCTCGGCGACACGGCTGCCGCGTGGCGCTGCTGGCGCACACAGGCGCGCCACTGGGACAGCCCGAACGCGGGCCCGGTGATGGCTGCCGGCGCCGGCAGCTTGAACGTGCAGCTCGGCGGCCCGGCCGTCTATCACGGCGAGATCGAGGATCGCCCCGCGCTCGGCACCGGCGCCACGGCGACCGCCGTCCACATCGTCGCCGCGCTGTCGCTCGTCACGCGCACGCTCGCCCTGTGGCTCGCGCTGCTGGTTGCGAGCGGCGCACTCGCCATGGCCACCCATCATGTCTGACACGCGCATCGCACACGGCGGCAACCTGCACGAAGCCGCGCGCCGCCACGGCATTCCGTACGACGCATGGCTCGACCTGTCGACCGGCATCAATCCGGTCGGCTATCCGGTGCCGCCCGTCCCGGCCGACGCGTGGCGTCGGCTGCCCGACGACGGCGACGGCCTCGCGGCCTGCGCCGCGCAGTACTACCACGCGCCCGATCCCGCACACGTGCTGCCGGTTGCCGGCAGCCAGGCCGCGATCCGCGCATTGCCCGCATTGCTGCCGACCGGCGACGCCGGCGTCGCGGCGCTCGCGTACGGCGAATACGCGCCCGCCTTCGCGCGCCACGGCCATCGCGTCGTCGCGCTCGACATCGACACGGATACGCTGCCTGCGACGCTGCGTCACGTCATCGTCGGGAATCCGAATAATCCGACTGCCGAGTTCGTGCCGGCCGAACGCCTGCTCGATTGGCACGCACAACTGGCCGCGCGCGGCGGCACGCTGATCGTCGACGAGGCATTCGCCGATACGGGTGCGACGCGGTCGCTCGCGCCGCACGTCGATCGTCCCGGGCTCATCGTGCTGCGTTCGGTCGGCAAGTTCTTCGGGCTCGCCGGCATCCGCGCAGGCTTCGTGCTCGCCTGTCCTGACCGGATCGTCGCGCTGCGCGACATGCTCGGCGCCTGGACGGTCGGCGGCCCTGCCCGCCACGCGGTCGCCGCGGCATTCGCCGACCGCGCGTGGCAGGCCGCCGCCCGCGAACGGCTCGCGGCCGACGGCGAACGGCTGGCCGCCCTGCTGCGCGCGCACGGCTTCGCGGTTCGCGCGACGCCGCTCTTCAGCTGGACCGACGACCCGCGCGCCGCGGCACTGCATGCGGCACTCGCGACACGCGGGGTCTGGACGCGGCACTTCCCGACCCCGTCCAGCGTACGCGTCGGCTTGCCGGGGAGCGAAGCGGAATGGCAGCGCCTCGGCGACGCGCTCGCGCACTGCGTGCCGACGCTGCAACGGGAATCCGCATGAATTCACGCATGTTTCACCGGCTCGCACCCATCGCGCTATTGGCTGCGTTCGCGTACGCGCCACTCGTCCACGCCGATGTCACGACACGCGACGACGCCGGCAATACCGTCACGCTGCCGGCGCCCGCGCAGCGCGTGATCAGTCTCGCGCCGCACGCGACCGAACTCGTCTACGCGGCCGGCGGCGGCGCGAAGCTCGTCGGCACCGTCACGTACAGCGACTATCCGCCCGCGGCACAAGCGATACCGCGCGTCGGCGACAACAAGGCGCTCGATCTCGAGCGGATCGCCGCGCTGAGGCCCGACCTGATCGTCGTCTGGCGGCACGGCAATGCCGAGCGGCAGACCGACGCGCTGCGCGCGCTGCACATCCCGCTGTTCTTCAGCGAACCGAAGCATCTCGACGACGTAGCGTCATCGCTGCGCCGGCTCGGCACGCTGCTCGGCACGCAACCGGCTGCCGATGCGGCCGCAGCCGCCTATACGCACGACGTCGCGGCACTGCGCATGCGTTACTCGGCGCGAGCGCCTGTCACGATGTTCTTCCAGGTCTGGGATCGACCGCTGATGACGCTCAATGGTGCGCACCTGATCAACGACGTGATCGAGCTGTGCGGCGGCCGCAACGTGTTCGGCTCGCTCAAGCCGCTCGTGCCGACCGTCACCGACGAGGCCGTGCTCGCGGCGAATCCGGAGGCGATCGTGACGACCAGCACGGGTACGACGCGCGCCGACGAACCGCTGCCGAGCCTGGCACGCTGGCGCACGTGGCCCGCACTGACGGCCGTGGCACGCAACAACCTGTTCGCGATCGACGGCGATCTGCTGACACGGCCGTCGCCGCGGATCGCGCAGGGCGCGGCCGCGCTGTGCGAGGCTCTCGATGCCGCGCGTGCGCGGCGGGCGGCGCGCTGATTTCCTGCGACTTCCGCGTTCATCGCGTGCGAGGTGCCTGAGACGAATTGACCACGCGCTGCGTCGTTCGCACGCAGTGGCCAGCGCGCCTATTCGTCCCAGTGCATCACGTCCCACGTTCGCGTGGCAGCATCCGTGCGCAGCCAGACGACCCCCCCTGTCGGCACGGATCGCGACAGCAATGCATCGAGCGGCACGCGCAATACATGCGATGCAAACGCGCGGATCACGCCCGCATGCGTGACGACCCACTGCGGCCGGTCGAACTGCGCCACCGCGTCGGCTCGGCGCCCGACCCGCGCGGCAAACCGTGCAACGCTTTCGCCGCCATGCGCGCACGCATGCATCAGGTCGGCCGCCCACGCATCGAGCGCCGCGCGATCGATATCGTCCCAGCGCCGCATTTCCCACGCGCCGAAATCCATTTCCTGCCAGTCCGCGTCGCGCCGCAGCGGCACGTCGCATGCCTGCGCGAGTCGTTCGGCAACCGATGCGCAGCGGATCAGCGGGCTCGTCCAGACCTGTTCGGGAAGCGGCGCGCGGAGTGCCGACAAATGCGCGCGCACGGCCTGCGTGCCGGCATCGGCAGACGCAGCGAGCGGCACGTCGCTGCGTCCGTAGCAGATGCCCGGCTCGATGCCGACGGCCGGATGACGAATCAGGACGACGTCCATCCGAGCACCACGAGATAGATCGCCAGTTCGCACAGTTGCTGCGTGAAGCCGAGACAGTCGCCGGTATAGCCGCCGATCCGCTTCACGAAATAGCGGGCGGCCCACGCGCGCACGACCACGAGCGCAACGCATGCCGCGACACCCATGCGCCAGTCGGGCCAGAACAACCAGGGCAATCCGAACAGCGCCGCGACGCACGCCGCGCGTGCGCCCATCCGTTGCGCGACCGGTTTCGCCTTGCCTTCGGGCCGCACGTAGTCGAGCGTCATCAGCAGGCTCACCGCCGCCGCGCGGCTCGCCGCGTGCGCGGCGATCATCGTCCACGCGGCACGCAACGGCAGCATGGCCGCGAGCGTCTGCCATTTCACGCCGAGCGAGATCACGAGCGCGACCGCGCCGAACGTGCCGATCCGCGAGTCGTGCATGATGCGCAGCACGTCGTCGCGCGTATAGCCGCCGCCGAATGCATCGCAGCTGTCGGCCAGGCCGTCCTCGTGAAAAGCGCCCGTGGCGAGCAGCGTCGCGGCCATCGACAACCCGACCGCGATCGACGGCGGCAGCGCGCGCAGCGCAGCGAGATACACGAGCGCGCCCCACGCGCCCACGCATGCGCCGACGAGCGGGAAATAGCGCGCGGCCTGGTCGAGATCGCCGGCCGCGTAGCCGATCGCGCGCGGCACGGGCACGCGCGTGAAATAGCCGAGCGCGACGAAGAAGTAGCGCAGTTCGGCCCGCACGCCGCGCGCGCGATCAGGCGTCACGATTGTCGACGCCGGCGGATTCGAAGCTCGCCATCTCCGTGAGGAATGCGGCGGCCGCCCGCACGAGCGGCAGCGCGAGCGCGGCGCCCGTGCCTTCGCCGAGCCGCAGGTCCAGCGCGAGCAGCGGCTTCGCGCCGAAATGCTCGAGCATGCGCCGGTGCCCGGCCTCGTGCGACGTATGCGAGAACACGCAGTAGTCGCGCACGCCGGGCGCGATGCGCTCGGCAACCAGAAGCGCAGCCGTCGCGATGAAGCCGTCGACGAGGATCGTCATCCGCTCGCTCGCGGCCGCGAGATACGCGCCCGTCATCATCGCGATCTCGAAGCCGCCGAACGTCGCGAGCACATCGAGCGGCGCGATCGCGTGCGAGTGCTTGACCAGCGCACGGCCGAGCACCGCGCGCTTGTGCGCGAGACCCTGGTCGTCGAGGCCCGTGCCGCGCCCGACGCACGCGTCGATCGGCACGCCGAGCAGGCGGCTCATCAGACACGCGGCCGACGACGTGTTCGCGATTCCCATCTCGCCGAAGCCGATCACGTTCGTGCCGAGCGACGCATGCAGGCGCACGCGCGCCGCGCCGGCGGCGAGCGCCGTCATCGCGTCGTCGCGCGTCATCGCCGGCTCCGCCGCGAAGTTGCGCGTCCCGCGTGCGACCGGCAGCGACACGAGCCGGTCGGACAGCGGCAGCGGCGACGCGACCCCTGCGTCGACGATCTCGAGCGTGCTCTGCGCGACGCCCGAGAACGCGTTGATCGCCGCGCCGCCGGCGAGGAAGTTCGCGACCATCTGCGCGGTGACCGCTTGCGGATACGGACTCACGCCCTCGGCGGCAATCCCGTGATCGCCGGCAAACACGATCATCACGGGACGCTGCACGACCGGCCGCTCGGTGTGCTGGATCAAGCCGATCTGCAACGCGACCGCCTCGAGCTGGCCGAGGCTGCCGGGCGGCTTGGTCTTGTGGTCGATCACGTGCTGCAGGCGCTTGCGCAGCACCTCGTCGAGCGGCGGGATCGCGGGCGGGAAGGGAGTCGGGGTCGTCATCGAAAAGCCGTGTCGGTGGCGCGGTGTGCGCCGCGCATCGGAAAAGAAAAGGTCATTGTCGCTCGGGCCACGCCGGCAGCAGCGCATCGCGGCCGTTCTCGCGGATCAGCACGAGCGGATAACCGAACGCGTCGCTCGCGCGCTCGGGCGTCAGCACGTCGTGCACGGGGCCGGCCCACGCGTGGCCGCGGCCATCGAGCAACAGCGCATGCGTCGCGAAACGCCGCGCGAGATTCAGATCATGGCACGAGAACAGCACCGTGCGCGGGCCCGCGTCGACCCATGCGGCCAGCGCGGTCAGGCAATCGATCTGGTGATGCAGGTCCAGATGCGCGAGCGGCTCGTCGAGCAGCATCGACGGCGCGTCCTGGCACAGCGTCGCGGCCAGCGCGACGCGCTGCCGCTCGCCGCCCGACAGCGACAGCACATCGCGCGACGCGAGCGCGGTCAGGTCGAAGGTCGCCAGCGCGTCGCGCGCGGCCGCGTGGTCGCCATCGCGCTCCCAGCCCCAGCCGCCGAGATACGGAAAGCGGCTGAGCAGCACCGTGTCGAACACGGTCGCGCTGAATGCGTCGTGCAGTTGCTGCGGCATCAGCGCGCGGCGCTGCGCGAGCTGCTCGGGTGGCCATGCGGCAAGCGTGCGGCCGTCGATCTCGACGTGTCCGCCGGCCGGCGGTTGCAGCCCCGCGAGGGTCGCGAGCAACGTCGTCTTGCCCGCCCCGTTCGGCCCGGCGACGCACCAGATCTCGCCGGGCCGAAACACCTGGGTGAAGCCGTCGAGCAGCGTACGCGCGCCGGCCTTCAGCGTCAGGCCGACGGCCGCGTGGTTCATGTCGCCGGCCGTGGCGTGCAGTGCGGCCCCCGTCATCGCATCGGCCTCCTCAACAACATCCACAGGAACACCGGCACGCCGATCAGCGCGGTCATCACCCCAACCGGCAGTTGCGCGGGCGCGATCACGGTGCGTGCGAGCAGGTCGGCCGCCATCACGCCGCCGCCGCCCGCGAGCATCGCGGCCGGCAGCAGCATGCGCTGGTCGTTGCCGAAGGCGAGCCGCAGCGCGTGCGGCACGACGAGGCCGACGAAACCGATCGTGCCGGCCGTCGTCACCGCGGCCGCGGCGGCCAGCGACGCGACGAGATAGATCCGCACGCGCAGGCG
>NZ_JAAGPH010000095.1:0-31443 GCF_017104705.1 Burkholderia sp. Se-20373
ACGGCGAGGCGAAGGCCGCGAGCGTCTGGATCAACGAGCGGGTCGTGAGCGAAGCCGACGATCCGGCCATCGCGATCGCGTGGCGCGGTGCGCTTGCATCGCTCGACGAGCCGTTCGGCACGCTTGCCCGAACGTGGCCGACGGTGCGCCCGCCCGCGTTCCGGCCGCATCTGCTCGCCGATCCGGTAAAATTACGCGTTTCAGCACACTAACAAGCCGCGCCGCCGCGCGAGCCGACCCTCCGGGCCCCGCCCGGAGCGCCGCCCGCAACGGAGCGCCAGCGCCACGAAGGCTCTTCATGCTTACGTTTCAGCAAATCATCCTGACGCTGCAGTCCTACTGGGACAAGCAGGGTTGCGCCCTGCTCCAGCCCATCGACATGGAAGTCGGCGCGGGCACCTCGCACGTCCACACGTTCCTGCGCGCGGTCGGCCCCGAGCCGTGGCGCGCCGCGTACGTGCAGCCGTCGCGCCGCCCGAAGGACGGCCGTTACGGCGAGAACCCGAACCGCCTGCAGCACTACTACCAGTACCAGGTCGTGCTCAAGCCGGCGCCGGAAAACATCCTCGACCTGTACCTCGGCTCGCTCGAGGCGCTCGGCTTCGACCTGCAGCAGAACGACGTGCGTTTCGTCGAGGACGACTGGGAAAACCCGACGCTCGGCGCGTGGGGCCTCGGCTGGGAAGTGTGGCTGAACGGGATGGAAGTCACGCAGTTCACGTATTTCCAGCAGGTCGGCGGCCTCGACTGCAAGCCGGTGCTCGGCGAGATCACGTACGGCCTCGAGCGCCTCGCGATGTACCTGCAGAAGGTCGAGAACGTGTACGACCTCGTGTGGACCGAGTGGGAAGAGCAAGGCCCGAACGGCCCCGAGCTGCGCCGCCTGTCGTACGGCGACGTCTACCACCAGAACGAGGTCGAGCAATCGACCTACAACTTCGAGCACGCGAACGTCGACCTGCTGTTCACGTTCTTCAACAGCTACGAAGCGGAAGCGAAGAAGATGATCGACGCGCAGCTCGCGCTGCCCGCGTACGAGCTCGTGCTGAAGGCCGGCCACACGTTCAACCTGCTCGATGCGCGCGGCGCGATCTCGGTCACCGAGCGCGCGGCGTACATCGGCCGCATCCGCGCGCTGTCGCGTCTCGTCGCGCAGGCTTACTACGACTCGCGCGAGAAGCTCGGCTTCCCGATGCTCGGCAACCCGCCGGGCGTGCCGGGCCTCACCACCGACGCCCAGGACGCCGCACAGCCGGCGTGGGCGCCGCCGCTCAAGGTCGAACGCAAGATCGATCAGGACTGACGAGACGAGATTCATTCCAATCATGACGCACAATCATCCCGCCCCCCTGCTCGTCGAATTGCTGACCGAAGAGCTGCCGCCGAAGGCCCTCGCGCGCCTCGGCGACGCATTCGCCGAAGGTCTCGCGCAACGCCTCGCGGCGCGCGACCTCATCGAAGGCGAACTCGTGTTCGAACGCTACGCCACGCCGCGCCGCCTTGCCGTCGTCGTGCAGAACGTGCGCGCCGTCGCCCCTGAAAAGCAGGTCCGCGAAAAGGTCCTGCCCGTGTCGGTCGCGCTCGACGCCGAAGGCAAGCCGACGGCCCCGCTCGCGAAGAAGCTCGCGGCGCTCGGCCACCCGAACCTGTCGATCGCCGATCTCGAGCGCGCGCAGGACGGCAAGGCCGAAGCGTTCTTCATCAACTATTCGGCAGCCGGCGCGACGCTCGCCGACGGCCTGCAGGCCGCGCTCGACGAGACGCTCGAGAAGCTGCCGATCCCGAAGGTGATGACCTACCAGCGCCCGGACGGCTCCGACGTGAAGTTCGTGCGCCCGGTGCATCGCCTGACGGTGCTGCACGACGATCGCATCGTGCCTGTCACCGCATTCGGCGTCGACGCCGGCGACACCACGCTCGGCCACCGCTTCCTGTCCGACGGCCTCGTCGCGATCCAGCATGCGCGCACCTACGCCGACACGCTGCGCGACAAGGGCCGTGTGATCGCGCACTTCGCCGATCGCCGCGAAACGATCCGCACGCAGCTGAACGAGCACGCGAACGGCGATACCGTCGTGATGCCCGAGTCGCTGCTCGACGAAGTGACGTCGCTGGTCGAATGGCCGGTCGTCTACCCGTGCCGCTTCGAGGACGAATTCCTGCAGGTCCCGCAGGAATGCCTGATCCTCACGATGCAAACCAACCAGAAATATTTCGCGCTGACCGACGTCGCCGGCAAGCTGCGCTCGCGCTTCCTGATCGTGTCGAACATCGAGACGAAGACGCCGGGCGAGATCATCGAAGGCAACGAGCGCGTCGTGCGCCCGCGCCTCGCCGATGCGAAGTTCTTCTTCGAGCAGGACAAGAAGAAGCCGCTCGCCGACCGCGTGCCGCAGCTCGCGAACGTCGTGTATCACAACAAGCTCGGTTCGGCGCTCGCACGCGTCGAGCGCCTTGAGGCGCTGGCCGGCGAGATCGCCCCCGCGATCGGCGCCGACGCCACGCACGCGAAGCGCGCCGCGCGTCTCGCGAAGGCCGACCTGCTGACCGACATGGTCGGCGAGTTCCCGGAACTGCAGGGCACGATGGGTACGTACTACGCGCGCCACGACGGCGAAGCCGACGACGTCGCGCTCGCCTGCGCCGAGCACTACCAGCCGCGCTTCTCCGGCGACGCACTGCCGACCACGCCCGTGTCGACCGCCGTCGCGCTCGCCGACAAGCTCGAGACGATCGTCGGCATCTGGGGCATCGGCCTCGCGCCGACCGGCGAGAAGGATCCGTTCGCGCTGCGCCGCCACGCGCTCGGCGTGCTGCGCCTGCTGCTCGAAAAGCAGTTGCCGCTCGATCTCGTGTCGCTGCTGCGCA
Source organism: Burkholderia sp. Se-20373 (assembly GCF_017104705.1). Taxonomy (NCBI): domain Bacteria; kingdom Pseudomonadati; phylum Pseudomonadota; class Betaproteobacteria; order Burkholderiales; family Burkholderiaceae; genus Burkholderia; species Burkholderia sp. Se-20373. The sequence goes on from NZ_JAAGPH010000095.1 coordinate 2,869, forward strand.
CGGCCCATGCACGCTTCGAAGGCGTGCCGGGCGTGGCCGAATCGACCGATGCGATCCTCGCGTTCTTCATGGATCGCCTGCGCGGCCTGCTGCGCGAGCGCGGCTATTCGGCCGGTGAAATCGACGCGGTGCTGAGCCTGAACCCGACGCGCGTCGATGATCTCGTCGCGCGCCTCGACGCGGTGCGCGAGTTCACGCGCCTCGCGGAAGCCGAAGCGCTCGCGGCCGCGAACAAGCGGATCTCGAACATCCTGAAGAAGTCGGAAGGCGGCGCGAACGGCACGGTGCAGCCGACGCTGCTCGTCGAGGCGGCCGAGAAGGCGCTGCACGAACAGCTCGCGGCCGTGACGCCGCACGTTCAGTCGCAGCTCGAGGCGCGTGCGTACACGGGCGCGCTGTCGGCGCTCGCCGCGCTGCGCGCACCGGTCGACACGTTCTTCAACGACGTGATGGTCAACGCGGAAGATCCGGCCCTGCGCGCGAACCGTCTCGCGCTGCTGTCCGCGCTGCACCAGCAGATGAACTGCGTCGCCGACATCTCGAAGCTCGCCGCATAAGGGCCGCACGATGCCGACCAGCCCCAACCGAAAGCTCGTCGTCCTCGACCGGGACGGCGTGATCAACGTCGATTCGGATGCGTTCATCAAGACGCCCGACGAATGGATCGCGCTGCCCGGCGCCCTCGAGGCGATCGCCCGGCTCAACCACGCGGGTTATCGCGTGGTCGTCGCGACCAACCAGTCCGGCATCGGTCGCGGGCTGTTCGACATGGCCGCCCTCAACGAGATGCATCTGAAGATGCATCGCGCGGCGGCCGCGGTCGGCGCACGTATCGACGCGGTGTTCTTCTGCCCGCACACGGCCGAGGATCACTGCGACTGCCGCAAGCCGAAACCCGGCATGATGCAGATGATCACCGAGCGCTTCGAGATCGATCCCGATCACACGCCGGTCGTCGGCGATTCGCTGCGCGACCTGCAGGCCGGCGTCGCGGTCGGCTTCCAGCCGCACCTCGTGCTCACCGGCAAGGGCAAGAAGACGCTCGCCGCCGGCAACCTGCCGCCCGGCACGAAGATCCACGACGACCTGCGCGCGTTCGCGCTCGATTTCCTTTCACACGAACACGAGTGATGCAGCCGCCGCGCGCATCCTCCCTAACGCCAGACTTACGCCGATGCGCTTCGTCCGCTCCCTGCTGCTGCTGATCTACTTCGTCCTGTACACGGTGCCGTATGCCACCGCGTGCTTCATCGCCTTTCCGTTCATGCGCTCCGACGCGCGCTACTGGATGGCCGCCGGCTGGTGCAAGTCGACGCTGTGGGTCGTGCGCTGGCTGAACGGCATCCGCTACCGGATCGAAGGGTACGAGAACCTGCCCGACGGCCCGGCGGTGCTGCTGTCGAAGCACCAGTCCGCGTGGGAGACGCTCGCGTTTCCGGCGCTGATGCCGAGGCCGCTTTGCTACGTGTTCAAGCGGGAGCTGCTGTACGTGCCGTTCTTCGGCTGGGCGCTCGGCATGCTGCACATGGTCAACATCAACCGCAAGGAAGGCAAGAACGCGTTCACGTCGGTGATCCGCCAGGGCAAGAAGCGCCTGTCGGAAGGCGCATGGATGATCATGTTCCCGGAAGGCACGCGCACGCCGGTCGGCAAGCAGGGCAAGTACAAGACGGGCGGCGCGCGCTTCGCGATCGAAACCGGTGCACCCGTCGTGCCGATCGCGCACAATGCAGGTCGGGTGTGGCCGCGCAACTCGTTCACGAAATTCCCGGGCGTCGTCACCGTGTCGATCGGCAAGCCGATCGCGAGCGAGGGGCTGACGCCCGATGCATTGAACTCGCAGGTCGAAGCATGGATCGAAGCGGAGATGCGCCGGATCGATCCCGATTCGTATCGCCAGGCGGGCAATGCAGGCACGCGCGATGCCGCGCGTGTCTGACGCCCCCAGGTTGCAGCCGTTGCGTACGACAAAAAGAAGCGAACTGATGAAACAGCGTCCGCGGCCACGGCCTGCCGTCGTGGCTCTCGATCATCGCCAGATGGATCTGCCGCTCTTCGACGGGCCGGCCGCCGCACCGTCGGCGCCCGCCACGCCGCCGGCGCCGCCCGAAGCGGCACCCGCGGCGCCCCTCGATCCGGGCCCGGCGCCCGACCGCTCGCGCGTGCGCACGTTCGCGCTCGACAGCCGCGTGCTCGAATACCGGCTGAAGCGCTCCGCGCGCCGCACGATCGGCTTCACGATCGACGGCAGCGGGCTGTCGATCACCGCGCCGCGCTGGGTCACGCTCGCCGACATCGAAGCCGCGATCGCCGAGAAGCAGCGCTGGATCTTCGCGAAGCTCGCGGAGTGGAAGACGCGCACCGAACAACGCGCGCTGCCGCAGATCGACTGGCGCGACGGCGCGGCGCTTCCCTATCTCGGCAAGACGGTGACGATCGCGCTCGGCGCGGGCGCCGTCGCGTTCGATACCGATGCGCTCCGGCTCTCGCTGCCGCTGCCCGTGCAGGCCGACATGCAGCAGATCAAGGATCGCGTGCAGGGCTGGCTGCAAGGCGAAGCCAAGCGGATCTTCGGCGAACGCCTCGCCGTCTATGCGGAGAAACTCGGCGTCACGTATTCGATGTACGCGCTGTCGTCGGCCGCGACGCGCTGGGGCAGCTGCTCGAGCGACGGCAAGATCCGGCTGAACTGGCGGCTGATCCATTTCCCGATGTCGATCATCGACTACGTCGTCGCGCACGAGCTCTCGCACCTGCGCGAAATGAACCACAGCCCGGCCTTCTGGCAGACCGTCGAATCGATCTTCCCCGAGTTCCGCGAAGCGCGGCACACGCTCAAGCATCACCCGCCCGAGTTGCTGCCGTCGCTGTGACGCGCACGGCGTCGGCGTCTCCGCCAACGAAAAAGGGCGATGCGGGTCACCCCGCATCGCCCTTTTTTGCTGCCGCGGCGCACATCGCACGCTGCAGCCCGGCTCATCCGGCGCTCACTGAGCCTTCTTCTGGATGAACTCGATCTTGTAGCCGTCCGGATCCTCGACGAACGCGATCACGGTCGTGCCGTGCTTCATCGGGCCCGCTTCGCGCGTGACCTTGCCGCCTTGGGCCTTGATCTGCTCGCAGGCCTTGTACGCATCGTCGACTTCGAGCGCGAGGTGGCCGAAGCCGTTGCCGAGATCGTAGGCCGGCGTATCCCAGTTATGGGTCAGCTCGATCACCGTGTTGTCGCTTTCATCGCCGTAGCCGACGAATGCGAGCGTGAACTTGCCTTCCGGATAGTCGTCGCGGCGCAGCACCTTCATGCCGAGCAATTCGGTGTAGAACTTGATCGAGCGGTCGAGATCGCCGACTCGCAGCATCGTATGCAGCAATCGCATGTGTGGTACTCCTGTGGGGACTTTCCAGAACCGGGAACTCTACCAGAGTCGGGTGAATTTCGCCGGGGGCGCCTAGCCGGGGGCGCCTAGCCGGGGGCACTTAGCCGGGGCCATCCATGGGCGACCAGCGGGAGGCGCCTCGCCTGAACGCGGCCGATATGGCCCGTCTGCGCCAACCGACGCGATCACGGCGGCGTAAAACGGCACGATCCGGCTCGCCCGGCTACTGCGCCGATCGGGTAACATCCTTCCACCTCGCACCAAAAACGGGCATGCGACCCACTGCCCGAACGCGACCACTCCTTCCCCGAGACAGCCACACTGCCGTGCGAAACCGCCGATTCGAGCGCGCCGGATGCGCCACCCTCCCGACCTTGCAACCGCCGCGCCGAACCGGCGAGGTTCGCCGATGACCACGCTCGCCGCCGTCCCCATGCGCCGCGCGCTCGACACGCGCGCCGTCGGCCTGATGCTGCTGCTGTGCGCGATCTGGGGCTTCCAGCAAGTCGCGATCAAGAGCACGAACGCCGCGATCGCACCGATGTTCCAGGCCGGGCTGCGCTCGGTGATCGCGGCGGTGCTGCTGTGGGGCTGGGCCCGCTCGCGCGGTACGCCGCTGTTCCAGGCGGACGGCACGTTCGGCGCGGGCCTCGCAGCCGGGGCGCTGTTCGCCGGTGAATTCATCAGCGTGTTCTTCGGGCTGACGCTGACGAGCGCGTCGCACATGGCGATCTTCCTGTACACGGCACCCTGCTTCACCGCGCTCGGCCTGCACCTGTTCGCACCGGGCGAACGGCTGCAGCGCACGCAGTGGGCCGGCGTCGGCCTGGCATTCGCCGGCATCGCGCTCGCATTCGCGGACGGCTTCCTGAAACCGCGCGCGCCCGGCGCGTCGGTACTGGCCGGACTTGCCGGCGACGCGCTCGGGATCCTGGGCGGCGCGATGTGGGCCGCGCCGACGGTCGTCGTGCGCTCGACGGCGCTCGCGCGGGCGAGTGCAAGCAAGACGCTGTTCTACCAGCTCGCGGTATCGGCGGTCGTGCTGGTCGCGCTTGCCGCCCTGTTCGGCCAGGTGTCGTTCGCGCACGTCACGCCGGTCGCGGTGGCAAGCCTCGCGTACCAGTCGGTGATCGTCGCGTTCGTCAGCTACCTGTCGTGGTTCTGGCTGCTGACGCGCTACAGCGCGTCGCGGCTGTCGGTCTTCACGTTCCTGTCGCCGCTGTTCGGCATCGCGTTCGGTGTGCTGCTCCTCGGCGAATCGGTCGGCTGGCGCTTCATGTCCGCGGCCGCGCTCGTGCTGACCGGCATCGCGCTCGTCAACGCGCCGCCGCGACGGCGGGCATGACGACCCGGCGCAGCACGCGCGCCCATGCAGCAATAAAAAAGGCTGCCTCGCGGGGCAGCCTTTTGTTCCCATCCGGTACGGCTCGCGTAACCGGCCTCAACCGGCCTTGCGCACCGCCGCGAGCGCCTGCGCGACGCCGACGTATTCGGCCACGCTCACGTCTTCCGCACGGCGTGCGAGATCGAAGCCGAGCGCGTCGAAATCGATCGTCTCGCGATAGTCGCCAAGCGTATTGCGCAGCATCTTGCGGCGCTGCGAGAACGCGGCGGTGACGATTTCACCGAGCAGCACGGGATCGACGTCCGGCAGTTCGTGCGGTTCGTACGGAATCATCCGGACGATCGCCGAATCGACCTTCGGCGGCGGCTGGAACGATTCCGGCGGCACGTCGAGCATCTTCTCCATCACGTAGCGGTACTGCAGCATCACCGACAGACGCGAAAACGCCTTCGTGCCCGGCTCCGCGACCATCCGCTCGACGACTTCGTTCTGCAGCATGAAATGCTGGTCGATGACCGCATCGGCGAACGTCATCAGGTGAAACAGCAGCGGGCTGGAAATGTTGTACGGCAGGTTGCCGACGATCCGCAGCGACGGCTTGTCGCCGGGCGCCGCGAGCGACCGGAAGTCGAACGCGAGCGCGTCGCCGGCGTGCAGTTCGAGCAGCGCGCCGAAGCGTCGCTGCAGGCGCCCGATCAGGTCGCGGTCGAGCTCGACCGCATGCAGCGGCGACTCGGGCGTCGCGAGGCGCTCGATCAGCGGCTCGGTCAACGCGCCGAGCCCGGGGCCGATCTCGACCATGCGCTGGCCGCGCGCGGGGCCGATCGTCGAGACGATCGAGTCGATCACGCCGTGATCGACGAGGAAGTTCTGCCCGAAGCGCTTGCGCGCGAAATGGCCTTGGTGCTGTCTGCTGTTCGACATCGACTGAGTAAAACGAAAAATACGACGAAAGAGGTGAAGCCGAGCCGCGTCAGGCCGTGCGGCGATGGCGCGCCATCGTGACGGCCGTGTCGAGCGCGGCGATCATGCTGCCCGGATCCGCGCGGCCGGTGCCGGCCAGATCGAGTGCCGTGCCGTGATCGACCGACGTCCGGATGATCGGCAGCCCGAGCGTCACGTTGATGCCCTCGCCGAACGTCGCGTACTTCAGCACGGGCAGCCCCTGGTCATGGAACATCGCGAGCACGCAATCGGCGTCCGCGAGATGGCGCGGCTGGAACAGCGTGTCGGCCGGATACGGGCCGCGCGCGTCGATGCCCTGCGCGTTCGCGCGGGCCAGCGCCGGCGAGATCACGTCGATCTCCTCGCGGCCGAGATAACCGTTCTCGCCCGCGTGCGGGTTCAGGCCCGTCACGAGGATGCGCGGTGCGGCGAGACCGAAGTCGCGCCGCAGGTCGCGATCGATGATCGCAAGTGTCTCGACGAGCCCGTCGACCGTGAGTGCGGCGGACACGTCCTTCAGCGGCAGGTGCGTGGTCGCGAGCGCGACGCGCAGCGGCTGGTGGCCGGTACCGGCCAACATCATCACGACCCGCGGCGTATGCGTGCGCTCTGCCAGGTATTCGGTATGGCCGGTGAACGGCACGCCCGCATCGTTGATGGTGCTCTTCTGCAGCGGCGCGGTGACGATCGCATCGTACCGGCCAGCCAGCGCGCCGTCGATCGCCGCGTCGAGCAACCCGAGTACGTACGGGCCGTTCGCGGCGTCCAGCTTGCCCGCCTGCACGGGCACGGCGAGCGCGTGATGCGCGACCGACACCGGCCCGCTGCCGGCCAGCGTGGCCCGGTCGGCGCCGACGGCCGCCGCACGCGCGTCGAGCAGCGCCGCATCGCCGAGCACGGTGAAATGTGCGTCGGGCCAGCGCTGCGCGGCATCACGCAGCGCCTGCACGGTCAGCTCCGGGCCGACCCCCGCGGGTTCGCCAGTCGTGATCGCGATCTGCAGCGCGGGTGTGGTCATCCGAAGCTCGCTCAGTTCGCCGGGCCGACGCCGCCGATCTTGTACTGCACGTACGACGAATCACGCAGCTCGCGCAGCCAGTCGGCATAGGCCTGCTCGGCCTTGCGCTGGCCGATCGCCTGACGCGCGATATCCATCTGCTGCTGCACCGAGCCTTCCGCTTCGCGGCGGCTCAGCACCTGGATCAGGTGATAACCGTACTCGGTACGGATCGGCTGACTGACCTGGCCGTCCTGCAGGTTGTTCATCGCGCGCTCGAATTCCGGCACGGTCTCGCCCGGGCTGATCCAGCCGAGATCGCCGCCTTGCGACGCCGACCCGTCCTGCGAGTAGGTGCGCGCGAACTTCGCGAAATCGCCGCCGGCCTCGACCTGGTTGCGGATGTCAGCCAGTTGCTGGCGCGCCTGGCCTTCCGACTTGCCTTCGCCCACGCGCAGCAGGATGTGGCGCACGTGCGTCTGGACGATCTTCGGTGCGGCGGCGGTCGCGCCCTGGCTCTGGCGGCGATCGACGAGGCGCACGATCTCGAAGCCGTCCGGCACGCGGATCAGCGTCGGGTTGACCTGGCCCGGGCGCAGCTTCGATGCGGCGTCGACGACGTCGGCCGGCAGCGCGCTCGGCGCCTTGAAGCCGAGGTCGCCGCCCTTCTTCGCGTCGTTCGCTTCCGAATTGTTCTTCGCGAGCTTCTCGAAGTCGGCGCCCGACTTCGCCTGCTGCAGCAACGCGTCAGCCTTCTTCTGCGCGGCTTCGATATCGGCCTGCGGCGCGTTGGTCGGCGCCTTGATGAAGATGTGCTGGAAGCGCAGGTCCTGCTGTTGCGACGCACTCGGCCCGCGCTGGCTCGCGATGTAGTTCGCGACCTCGGCGTCCGACACGGTGATCTTGCCGTCGACCTCACGCTCGCGCAGCTTCGACAGCATCAGTTCGGTACGCGCGTCGCTCGTGAAGATGCTCCAGGGCACGCCTTGCGCCTCGAGACGCGCGCGGTACTGCTCGAGCGTCATGCCGTTCGCCTGCGCTAGACGCTGCAGCGTGGCCTGCACGGTCGCGTCGTCGATGCGGATCCCGTCGTCCTTGGCCTTCTGCACCTGGATACGCTCGAGCACCATCTGGTTCAGCACCTGCGCGCGCAACTGGTCGGTCGGCGGCACGGGCGCATTCTGCTGCTGCAGCCGGCGCGCGATCAGGCCGGCACGCTGGTCGAGTTCGCGGCCCGTGATCACGTCGTTGTTGACGACCGCGACGACTTCGTCGGCGAGCTGCGCACCTTGCGAACCGAGCGCCTGCGCCGCGGCCGGCGCGGCGGCGAGCAGCGCGGAGGCCGCAGCGAGGCTGGACACGACTGCCGCGAAACGAAGGGTTTTCTTCATTGCCACTGGAACTCCATTGAAATCGTGCTGACCGGTGCTGACAAGCCGGCGTTACTCGTAGTTGCTGAAGCGGGACATCGGCGGCGGCGGCGGCGGCAGCGGCGTGTAGCCCGGGACCCCGGCGCGGAACGCCGACACGAGGCCGTTGTCGACGGTCGACAGACCCTTGAGCGTCAGCTGCATCATGACTCGCGTCGACGAACTCTGCTGTCCCGACGAATTAATGCCGTTCGCTGCCCGTTGCACCCCGACCCCGAGCGCCCAGCAGTCCGCGTCGTATTGTAAGCCGACCAGACCGTCGACCACGCGATCGCCGGCGAGGTCGTAGTTGAAGCGGCCGATCGCATACAGGCGGCGCGTGAGCGGCCATTGCGCGGACACCAGGAACTGGTTGATCGGCTGGTTGTCGAGCGTGGTGTTCGATCGCGTGTAGCGGTAGCCGACGTTGATCACGCGGCGCTCGCCCGGGCTGTAGCCGAAACCGACGCTCGACTTCACGAGCTGGTTGTTGTTCTGGTTGTACTGGAACGCCGTCTCCGACATGAAGCCCGAGCCGAGCTTCAGCGCGGCGCCGACGATCAGGTCGGAGTGGCGCGCCTGCGCGGCGGCCTGCCCGGAATTCAGCGTGACGCGCTGATCGGCGAAATAGTACTGCTGCGCGATCACGAAGCGCGCACGCTCGTCGCCGGTGCGCGGATCGATGAAGCGCGACGTGAGGCCCGCCGTGATCCGGTTCGCATCGGCGATCCGGTCGTTGCCGACGAACGTGTTCGGCTGGTAGATCTCGGCGAGGCCGAAGTCCGACTCCGCGGTGTCGAACAACGGTGCGTTCGACTGGTCGCGATACGGCGTGTACACGTAGTACAGGCGCGGCTCGAGGGTCTGGATGAAGTCCTGGCCGAACAGGCGCACCGAGCGGTCGAAGATCAGCCCCGTATCGAAGCTCACGGTCGGGATCGACTCGGTGAAGCGCTTCGGGCTGTTCGGCGTGGTCGACGACAGGTAGTTCAGGTCGTACGACGCGAAGTGGTACTGGACCTTCGGCACGACGAAGTAGCCGGGGCCGTACACGCCGTACGAGATGTACGGATTGAAGACGATCCGGTCACCCTGGGTCGCATCGGCCGTCGTGATGCGGAACCGCGAATAGTCGGCTTCCGCGCCGAAGTCGAAGCCGCCGACGTTGTACTTCGTGTACTTCACGTTCAACTGCGGCTCGCGGCTGTACGGCGCGATCGACGGCGGCAGCGTCTGCCAGTGCTGGTAGCGCGCGAGCACCGACCACGGGCCGTTGTTGTACGTGATACCGGCTTCCTGCTGGTACAGCGTCTGCGTCCCGTTGATGAACTGGTTCGCCGACCCGAGGTCTTCGGGATACGTATTGTCCGAGACCTTGTTGTAGTAGACGTAGCCGCCGAAGCCGCCGCCGAAATTCTGCTGGTGCTGCCAGTAGATCGCGTAACGGTTGCGGTGCGCGAGCCGGTCATCCGGCAGGTAATTGGCCGTAAACGTGCCCGAATACGACGGCGACAGGTAGCGGAACGTCGCCTCGGCCATCACGCCGCGCCGCGAGATGATGCGCGGCGTGAGCGTCAGGTCGCGGTTCGGCGCGATGTTGAAGTAGTACGGCAGCGTCAACTCGAAGCCATTCTTCGAGTCCATCGAGAACGTCGGCGGCAGCAGGCCGCTGCGCCGCTCGCCCGACAGCGGGAACGTCATCCACGGGCTCGCGAAGATCGGCACGCCCTGGAAGAACAGCACGCCGTTGCGCGCGGTGCCTTCGTCGGCACCCGTATCGAAGTCGAAGCGGCTGCCCTTGATGTACCACGCGGGGTTCGTCGAGCACTGGCACGCGGTGTAGGTGCCGTTGACGAACACCGAGCGCTCGTTGTCGACCATGTCGACGCGTTCCGCGCTGCCCGAGCCGCCCGTCACGTTGAAGTGATACTTCGGCGCCGTCATGAAGCCCTGGTTCGCCTCGATCTTCAGGTGCGCCTCGGGGCCCGCGAACGACGTGCCGGCATTGTTGATCCTGACCTGGCCGTACGCATCGGCCATGTCGGTATCCTGATCGTAGTGGATCGCGTCGGCCTTCACGACGGCGTCACCGCGCCGCAGCTCGGCCGAACCCTTCGCGGCGAGATCCTGCTCGGCCGTGCCGCTCGTGTGGTCGGCGATCACGAACGCGGCCGGCTTCGCGCCGTCCTTCAGCGGATGATCCTCGAGCTGGGGCGCGAGACGCAGATCCCACGGCGAGTCGAGCGGCTGCGGCTGCGCGGCCGCGCCCGACAGCTGCGCGTACGACACGGCCGGCACGAGGCCGGGCACGGCCAGGAGTGCGAGCGCGAGCCGCCGTTTGCGCGGCGCCCCGTCACCGGGGAAAACATTCGGGAATAGCGGTTTGGGCGGCATCTATCGTTTGGCGAATCGCCCCTTGTCAACCGCGCCGTCGCGGCACATGCGCGCGCGGCAGGCCGCACCGTCGCACCGCGACTGCGGCTGAGCGCAAACCGGGGAGGCGTTCGGGCGACCGCGCGACAGGCGGCGGGCCTGCACGGCGGAAAGCTGACGCGGGGCGCGTCAAAAAAGTCGTGGGGTATTATATGGCAAGACGTTCCCCCCTCCGCCGAGTTTCATGACGCCCCCATCCGCCGCATCCCAGCCCGACGCCCGCCTCGAAGCGCTCACCACGTGGCTGCACCCGCTCGCCGAACGCTACGCGCTCGACCTGTCGCCCCTCGCGCCCGCCTCGTCGGACGCCAGTTTCCGCCGCTATTTCCGTGTCGCGTCGGCCACGAGCGCCGGCGGCACGCTGATCGCCGTCGACGCGCCGCCGCCCGAAAAGTGCCGTGAATTCGTCCAGGTCGCGCAACTGCTCGCCGCGGCCGGCGACCACGTGCCGGACGTGCTGGCCCACGATTTCGACGCGGGCTTCATGCTCGTGACCGATCTCGGCCGCACGTCGTACATCTCGGTGCTCGATCCGGCCGACCCGGCCGCCGCGAAACCGCTGATGCGCGCGGCGCTCGACGCGCTGATCCGCTTCCAGCTCACGTCGAAGCCCGACGTGCTGCCGCCGTTCGACGAGGCATTCCTGCGGCGAGAGATGGAGCTGATGCCCGAATGGTTCGTCGGCCGCCACCTTGGCAAACCGGTCACCGACGCGATGCGCGGCACGCTCGACCGCACCTTCGCGCTGCTGGTCGCCAGCGCGCACGCGCAGCCGCAGGGTTTCATGCTGCGCGATTTCATGCCGCGCAACCTGATGGTGTGCGAGCCCAACCCGGGCATCCTCGATTTCCAGGATGCCGTCTACGGGCCGCTGACGTACGACGTCGTGTCGCTGCTGCGCGATGCGTTCATCAGTTGGGACGAGGAATTCGAGCTCGACTGCTTCGCGTACTACTGGGAAAAGGCGAAAAAGGCCGGCCTGCCGGTCGACCCCGATTTCGGCGAGTTCTACCGCCAGCTCGAATGGATGGGGCTGCAGCGCCACATCAAGGTGCTCGGCCTGTTCGCGCGAATCAATTACCGTGACGGCAAGCCGCACTACCTGAACGACCTGCCGCGCTTCATCGCGTATGCGCGCAAGGTCGCGCTGCGCTATCGCCCGCTCGTGCCGTTCGCGAAGCTGCTCGACGAGCTCGAGGGCAACGCACCGGCCGACGTGGGCTATACGTTCTGATCGTTCCGACTCTCCTGACACCCGGCCGAACATGAGCAACACCCTGACCACGGCGATGATCTTCGCCGCCGGGCGCGGCGAACGGATGCGCCCGCTCACCGACACCCGCCCGAAGCCGCTGCTCGAAGCGGGCGGCAAGCCGCTGATCGTGTGGCAGATCGAGGCGCTCGCCCGCGCGTGCATCGAGACGATCGTGATCAACCACGCGTGGCTCGGCGAGCAGATCGAGGCCGCGCTGGGCGACGGCTCGCGCTGGGGCGTACGGCTCGTGTATTCGGCCGAAGGCGAAGCGCTGGAAACCGCGGGCGGTATCGCGCAGGCGTTGCCGCTGCTCGAGCGCGACGGGCAGCCGGCCGTGTTCGCGGCGGTCAGCGGCGACGTGTACTGCGCGTTCGACTACCGGTCGCTCGCGCCGCGCGCCGCCCGGATGACCGCGCTCGACGCGCCGGCGATGCACCTCGTGATGGTGCCGAACCCGCCGTTCCACCCGGCCGGCGACTTCGCGCTCGGCGCCGATGGCCGCCTTGCGCTCGACGGCGCCGCGCGCTTCACGTTCGGCAACATCGGCCTGTACGACACGCGGATGTTCCGCGATCTCGCGCCCGGCACGCGGCGCGCGCTGACGCCGTACTATCGCGCGGCGATCGAAGCCGGCCGCGCCAGCGGCGAACTGTACGAAGGTATCTGGGAGAACGTCGGCACGCCCGCGCAGCTCGGCGAGCTGGATGCGCGGCTGCGCGCCGCGGAGTGAGCGGCTGACGGGTCGTCGGGCTGATTGATCAAACGGTCGGCCAGCTGGCTGGTCGGCTGGCGGGCTGACCGACGAACGGCCAGGTCAGCCTGGTGATCAGACGGTTCGGCGCCTGCCGGACCATCGTGCCGGCCCGGCTCCCGCCCAACTGGCACGCCCGCTTCCGCTGCGCCCGCCCCGCGCGCAGCCCCGCCGCTCAAGCGGCTTCCGCCTCTTCCCCGCCCGCCGCCGCGCGCTGCTGCTGCAGCGCCCACATCTGCGCATACAACCCGTCGGCGCGCACGAGTTCGTCGTGCGTGCCGCGCTCGACGATCCGCCCGTGGTCCATCACGAGGATCTGCTGCGCGTGCACGACCGTCGACAGCCGGTGCGCGATCACGAGCGTCGTGCGATGCCGCGCGATCTGGTCGAGTTCGTGCTGGATCGCGCGCTCCGAGCGCGAATCGAGCGCCGATGTCGCTTCGTCGAACAGCAGCACCGGCGGGTTCTTCAACAGCGTGCGCGCGATCGCGACGCGCTGCTTCTCGCCACCCGACAGCTTCAGCCCGCGCTCGCCGACCGGCGTGTCATAACCCTTCGGCAGGCTTTCGATGAAATCGTGGATGTGCGCGGCACGCGCGGCCGCGATCACCTCGTCGCGGGTCGCGCTCGGCCGGCCGTACGCGATGTTGTAGTAGATCGAGTCGTTGAACAGCACGGTGTCCTGCGGCACGATCCCGATCGACGCGCGCAGCGAGTCCTGCGTGACGTCGCGGATGTCCTGGCCGTCGATCCGGATCGCACCGCCCGCCTGCCGATCGAGATCGTAGAAGCGGAACAGCAGCCGCGACAGCGTCGACTTCCCGGAGCCGCTGTGGCCGACCACCGCGGTCGTCGTGCCCGCGTCGATCGTGAACGACACGTCGTGCAGGATCTGCCGCGCCGGCTCGTACGCGAAATTCACGTGCTCGAAGCGCACCTGCGCGCCGGCGACCGCAAGCGGCCGCGCATCGGGCAAGTCGGCCACTTCCTTCGCGGCCGACAGCAGCCCGAACATGCGATCCATGTCGGTGAGGCTCTGCTTCAGTTCGCGATAGACGACGCCGAGGAAGTTCAGCGGAATGTACAGCTGCAGCATGAACGTGTTGATCAGCACCAGATCGCCGAGCGTCAGCTTGCCCGCGAGCACGCCCTGCGTCGCACGCCACAGGATGAACACGAGCCCCGTGCCGATGATCGCCTGCTGGCCGAAGTTCAGCACCGACAGCGAATTCTGCGAACGGATCGCGGCCTTCCGGTAGCGCTTCAGGTTCTCGTCGTAGCGCTGCGCTTCCCACTCCTCGTTGCCGAAATACTTGACCGTCTCGTAGTTGATCAGCGAATCGATCGCCCGCGAGTTCGCACGCGAATCGAGTTCGTTCATCGTGCGGCGGAAATGCGTGCGCCAGTTGGTGACCTTCACCGTGAACACGATGTACGTGACCAGCGCCGCGAACGTCACGTACGCGTAATAGGCCTCGTACTTGACCACGAAGAAGCCGAGCACGAGCCCGACCTCGACGAGCGTCGGCAGGATGCTGTACAGCGAATACGAAATCAGCTGCTGGATGCCGCGCGTGCCGCGCTCGATGTCGCGCGACATGCCGCCGGTCTGGCGCTCCAGGTGAAACCGCAGCGACAGCCCGTGCAGGTGCCTGAATACCTGCAGCGCGAGCTGGCGCACCGCGCTCTCGGTGACCTTCGAGAACAGGATCTCGCGCAGCTCGGTAAACAATGAAGTGGACAGCCGCACGAGCGCGTACGCGACGACCAGCAGCCCCACGCCGCCCGCGAGCACGATGCCTGCCGACTGTTCGGCGCGGCCGATCGCGGTGATCTGCTGGACGTAGGACAGGTGGTCGACGATGCGCTTCATCACGACCGGCACGCCGAGGTTCGCGACCTTCGCGCCGATCAGGCAGCCGAGCGCGAGCGCGACGCGCCATTTGTAGGTGGTCAGGTACGGCAGCAGCGACCGGATGGTTTGCCAGTCGTTGCGGGGCCCGGTCGAAGCCGGCGCGGGCTCGCCGGAAGCAGGAAATCGGCGCATGGGGGGAAGGATCGGCGGCGGTGCCGGACGCGTGCATCGGCGGCCGGCTTGCTCACTTTCTCGTACAATTTGCGAACGTTGTATTGTCGCAGAAGCCGCCTCGCGCCGCTGCCGGCGCCCTCGCCGGCCGGCCTGCGCGCGGCGGCGCATTTATTACAGGATGAAAGCCCCCGCCATGACCGATTCGACCCTCGAACTCCCGCAAAAGCAGCCCGCGCTGCGCGTCGTCCCGCAACCGCACGACGCGAACGTCCACGGCGACGTATTCGGCGGCTGGATCATGTCGCAGGTCGACATCGCCGGCTCGATCCCCGCGAGCCAGCGCGCGAACGGTCGCGTCGCGACGGTCGCGGTCAATTCGTTCGTGTTCAAGCAGCCGGTGTTCGTCGGCGATCTGCTGAGCTTCTACGCGACCATCACGCGTACCGGCAACACGTCGATCACGGTCGACGTCGAGGTGTACGCGCAGCGCATGCGCCTGATGGGTGAAATCGTGAAGGTCACCGAAGCGACGCTCACCTACGTCGCGACCGGCACCGACCGCAAGCCGCGGCAACTGCCGCCGCTCTGACGGACGAGCGCCGCGCGGCGGCGCTTCCCCCTGCCTTCGGCCGCCTCAGTGCGTGGCCGTCAGCCCGAACTCCCGCATCGCGGGCAGGAAATCGTGGTTCAGCTTCGGCTTGCGCGACAGCTTCACCAGCACGTAGCGCTGGAACGGTGCGAGCCGCTGCCACTGCGCAAGCTCGGGCGCCATCAGCCCGGCCAGCGCGCTCTGCTGCACGAGCGACTCCGGCACGATGTCGGTGGCACGCCAGGCCGGCCGCTCGTCCGGCTGGAACCACGAGGGCTCCAGATCCGCGTGCGTACGCAGCATTTCGAACAGCGCGTGATCGAAGTTGGGCTCGATCGCGGTGTCCTCGTCTGCCGGAAAGCGCGCGAGCAGCTTGCGGTCCTCGAGCGGCAGCAACTGCCACTGCTCCAATGAGATCCGCAGACCGAAACGGTCGAGATTGAAACGCACGATCATCGGGATGTACGTGAAGTTTTCCGACGAATCGTGTTCGAAGGCGAATAGCAGTGGAGCGTCGCTGAGTCCCATGATCGTGACCTGATGTGGCGGATACCGGCGCGGCCGGCTTGCCTGGGGTATTTTAGAACCTCTGCGCGCGGGTGGCGGATACGATTGCCGCCGGCCCCGCGTGCCGAATCAACGGGAGTGCTCGTGAATCCGACCGAATCCGGCGACTTGCGCGACGAACCGCGCGGCGCGATCGAACTGTCCGTGCGCCGCACGCGCGGCGGCGCCGTCGAAACCGCACACGACTACGTGGGCCAGGAATGGCCCGTCGCGCTCGTCTTCAACGGCATCTCGCATGCGGTGATGATGTGTACGCCGTGCGACCTCGAAGCGTTCGCGGTCGGTTTCGCGATCTCGGAAGGGATCGTCGCGCGCGGCAGCGACATCAAGGACATCGACGTGATCCTGCACGCCGACGCGCCGCTGCCGCATGCGGAAGTCCACCTGGAGGTCGTCCAGCAGGCGTTCGCCGCGCTGAAGGACCGGCGCCGTGCGCTCGCAGGGCGTACCGGCTGCGGCGTCTGCGGGATCGAAAGCATCGACCTGCTCGACCTCGCGCCCGAACGCGTGCCCGATACGGGCTTTCTCGCACGCCTCGCCCCCGACGCGCTGACGCGCGCGGCGCAGGCGCTGCCGGTTCACCAGGCGCTCACGCGGCTCACGGGCGGCCTGCATGCGGCCGCGTGGTGCGACGCAACAGGCGCGATCCGGATGGCATTCGAGGACGTCGGCCGCCACAACGCACTCGACAAGCTGATCGGCTCGCTCGTGCTGTCGCGCGCCGACACGACCGACGGCTTCGTGTTCCTGTCGAGCCGCGCGAGCTACGAGCTCGTGCGCAAGGCCGCACGGGTCGGCATCCCGCTGGTGGCGACGATCTCAGCGCCGTCGTCGCTCGCGATCGAGATCGCGAAAGCGGCCGGCTTGCGGCTCGTCAGCTTCTGTCGCGAAACCGGCCACGTCGACTACGGCACGGCCTGATCGCGATCCCGGGAGCGCGCCGGCCATCCGCCGCCGGCGCGCCCAGCTCCGTCAGACGGTCAGTCGAACTGACGGAAATCCGGCTTGCGCTTCTCGAAGAACGCCGTCATCGCCTCGCGCGCTTCCGGCGCGCGCAGCATCGCAGCGAAGTGACCCGCTTCCTCGGCCATCCGCGCCTGCGTCGCCACCCCGCCCGTCTCCTTCAGCAGCGCCTTCGTCACACGCAGCGATGCCGCCGGCAGCGCCGCGAGCTTTGCCGCCTGCTTCGCCGCGAACGCGTCGAGCTCGGCCGCCGGCAGCACACGGTTGACGATGCCGATCCGGTGCGCTTCCAGCGCGTCGAACGCTTCGCCGAGCAGCAGCTTCTCGGCCGCGACCTGATGGCCGGCCAGACGCGGCAGCAGCGCGCTCGACGCGGCTTCCGGGCACAGGCCGAGCTGCGTGAACGGCAGCGAGAACGTCGCGGTGTCGGCCGCGTAGACCAGATCGCAGTGCAGCAGCATCGTCACGCCGACGCCGATTGCCAGGCCCGGCACCGCGGCCACGATCGGCTTGCTCGCGCTGCTGATCCGCGCGAGAAACTGGAACACCGGCGCGGTGTCGTCCTTCGGCGGCGACTTCAGGAAATCCTCGAGATCGTTCCCCGCCGTGAAGTTGCCGTCGCCGCCGCGCAGCAGGATCACCCGAACCGCCTTGTCTTCCTGCGCTTCGGCGAGTGCGTCGGCCATCGTCTGGTACATCGCCGCCGTCAGCGCGTTCTTTTTCGCCGGGCGCGCGATCGTGATCGTCATCACGCCATCGGCGCGTTCCACTTGAATTTCGGCCACAACCGTCTCCTTTGACTTTTCCTCTATCGGAATGAAAAAACGGTGCGCGAGCTCGTGGCCCGCGCACCGTCGCAGCTTGTCGTCGTGCTCCGCTTACAGGCGTTCGATGATGCCCGCGGCACCCATGCCGGTGCCGACGCACATCGTGACCATCCCGTACTTCAGGTTGCGGCGGCGCAGGCCGTGCACGACGGTCGCGGCACGGATCGCGCCGGTCGCGCCGAGCGGGTGGCCGAGGGCGATCGCGCCGCCCATCGGATTGACCTTCGACGGGTCGAGGCCGAGATCGCGCATCACCGCCAGCGATTGCGCGGCGAACGCTTCGTTCAGTTCGATCCAGTCGAGATCGTCCTGCTTCAGGCCGGCGGCCTTCAGCGCGGCCGGAATCGCTTCCTTCGGGCCGATGCCCATGATTTCCGGCGGCACGCCACGCACCGCGAAGCTCACGAAGCGCGCGAGCGGCGTCAGGTTGAATTCCTTGAGCACCTTCTCCGACACGACGAGCAGCGCGCCCGCGCCGTCCGACGTCTGCGAGCTGTTGCCGGCCGTGACCGAGCCCTTGTTCGCGAACACCGTGCGCAGCTTCGCGAGGCCTTCGATCGACGTATCCGCACGCGGACCTTCGTCGAGCTTGATCTCGCGCGTCTTCACGTCGACTTCACCGGTCGCGAGGTTCGGGAAACGCTCGGTGATCGTGTACGCGGCGATCTCGTCGTTGAACTCGCCGGCCTGCTGGGCGGCAAGCGCCTTGCGGTGCGACTCGACCGAGAACGCGTCCTGGTCTTCGCGGCTCACCTTCCACTGCTCCGCGACGCGCTCGGCCGTCAGGCCCATCCCGTACGCGATGCCGAAGTCTTCGTTGCGATCGAAGATGTGCGGCGACATCGACGGCTTGTTGCCCATCATCGGCACCATGCTCATCGATTCGCAGCCGCCCGCGAAGATCGCGTCCGATTCGCCGACGCGGATGCGGTCGGCCGCCATCGCCAGCGCCGTGATGCCAGACGCGCAGAAGCGGTTGACCGTCACGCCGCCGACCGTCTGCGGCAGGCCCGCGAGCAGCGCGCCCATGCGCGCGACGTTCAGGCCCTGCTCGGCTTCCGGAATCGCGCAGCCGATGATCGCGTCTTCGATCAGCTTCGTGTCGAAGCCGGGCACCTGCGCCACCGCCGACTTGAGTGCGTGGACCAGCAGCTCGTCCGGGCGCGTGTTCTTGAAGACACCGCGCGGGGCCTTGCCGATCGGCGTGCGGCTGGCGGCGACGATGTATGCGTCTTGCAATTGTTTGCTCATTTGAGACTCCTTGCCTTATCCGCTCGCTCAGTTACGCACCGGCTTGCCGGTCTGCAACATGCCCATGATCCGTTCCTGCGTCTTCTGCGTGCCGAGCAGCTCGACGAACGCACGGCGCTCCAGCGCGAGCAGCCACTGCTCGTCGACCAGGCTGCCGGCTTCGACGTCGCCGCCGCACACGGCTTCGGCGATGCGGCTCGCGATCAGGTAGTCGTGGTCGCTGATGAAGCGGCCGTCACGCATGTTGACGAGCGATGCCTTGATCGTCGCGATCGCCGAACGGCCGGCGACCGGCACGTCCTTCGCGCGCAGCGGTGCGCGGTAGCCGGTTGCGGCCAGCGCACGCGCTTCCTTCTTCGCGGTGTCGAGCAGTTCGAACACGTTGAAGATGATCGTGTCGGACGGCTTCACGTAGCCCATCGCACGCGCATCGTGCGCGGACGCCGACACTTTCGCCATCGCCGCGTTCTCGAACGACTTCGTGACGAACTTCAGGATGTCGGTGGTCGCGTTCGCGGCCGTTGCGGCGTCCGCTGCGCGCAGCGCCGCTTCCTTCAGGCCGCCGCCCGCCGGCACGAGGCCGACGCCCACTTCGACGAGACCGATGTAGCTCTCGACGTGCACGACACGCTTCGCGCTGTGCAGCATCAGCTCGCACCCGCCGCCGAGCGCGATGCCCGACACGGCCGCGACGACCGGCACGTTCGCGTACTTCACGCGCAGCATGCCTTCCTGGAACTTCTTCACGAACGGCTCGATGCCCTTCGCGCCGCCCATCATGAACGCGGGCATCGCCTCTTCGAGGTTCGCACCGGCCGAGAACGGGCCGCCCGGCGTGCCGAGCTTCAGCGACGTCGGCTGCCAGATCACCACGCCCTTGTAATCCTTCTCCGCGAGTTCGATTGCCTGCACGAGGCCGTCGATCACGCTCGGTCCGATCGTGTTCATCTTCGACTTGAACGACACGATCACGACGTCGTCTTCACCTGCCCGGTCGTCGACCCATGCACGCACGGCATCGGTCTCGAACAGCGTCTTGCCATACGTCTTCGGATCGGCGCCGGCTTCGCCGAGCAGCGGCGCGCGGAACACCTGCTTGTCGTAGACCGCGAGGTCCGAACGCGGCACGAAGCGCTTGGCTGCCGGCGCCCACGAGCCTTCGGCCGTGTGCACGCCACCCTTTTCCGCCACCGCGCCTTCGAGCACCCACGACGGCAACGGCACGTTCGCGAGCGCCTTGCCGGCCGCGATGTCTTCCTGCACCCATTCGGCGACCTGCTTCCAGCCGGCAGCCTGCCAGCCTTCGAACGGGCCTTCGTTCCAGCCGAAACCCCAGCGGATCGCGAGGTCGACGTCGCGCGCGTTGTCGGCGATCGATTCGAGATGCACGCCGATGTAGTGGAACACGTCGCGGAAGATCGACCACAGGAACTGCGCGTGCGGATGGTCCGTTTCACGCAGCAGCTTCAGGCGTTCCGCCGGCGGGCGCTTCAGGATGCGACCGACGGTTTCGTCCGCCTTCGCGCCCGAATCCACGTAGGTGCCCGTCTTCGCGTCGAGCACCTTGATCGCCTTGCCTTCCTTCTTGTAGAAACCGCCGCCCGTCTTCTGGCCGAGCGCGCCCTGCTTCACCAGTTCGGCGAGCACGGCAGGCGTCTGGTAGACCGGGAAGAACGGATCGTCGGCGAGGTTGTCCTGCATCGTCTTGATCACGTGCGCCATCGTGTCGAGGCCGACCACGTCCGCGGTGCGGAACGTCGCCGACTTCGCGCGGCCGAGGCGGCTGCCCGTCAGGTCGTCGACTTCGTCGAAGCGCAGGCCGAACTTCGCGGCCTCGGTGATCACCGCGAGGATCGAGAAGATGCCGACGCGGTTCGCGATGAAGTTCGGCGTATCCTTCGCGCGCACGACGCCCTTGCCGACGATGCTCGTCAGGAAGGTTTCGAGCTGGTCGAGGATTTCCGGGCGCGTATGCGCGGTCGGGATCAGCTCGACGAGGTGCATGTAGCGCGGCGGGTTGAAGAAGTGCACGCCGCAGAAGCGCGACTTCAGCTCGTCCGAGAAACCTTCGGACAACTTCGTGATCGACAGGCCCGACGTGTTGGTGGCGAAGATCGCGTTCGGCGCGATGTGCGGCGCGACCTTCTTGTACAGGTCGTGCTTCCAGTCCATCCGCTCGGCGATCGCCTCGATCACGACGTCGCATTCGGCGAGCTTCGCGATGTCGTCTTCGTAGTTCGCTGCCTCGAGGTACTTCGCGTCGTCCTTCACGCCGAACGGCGCGGGCGACAGCTTCTTCAGGTTCTCGATCGCCTTCAGCGCGATCGCGTTTTTCGGGCCTTCCTTGGCCGGCAGGTCGAACAGCAGCACCGGCACGCGCGCGTTGATGAGGTGCGCGGCGATCTGCGCGCCCATCACGCCGGCGCCCAGCACGGCGACCTTGCGAATCAGGAAATTGCTCACGGGATGTCTCCGGATAGTGTCGTGCAGCGCGGAATGTGAGGGCTGCACGGCGAAGTGAGTACCAGGAACCGTTGCGCTCGGGCGGCGCGGCACGCGGCGCGCACCGCCCGGACTCGCGTCAGAACAGCGATTCGTCGACTTCCATCAGCGTCTTCGAACCGGCGCGCGCCGCGCGGATCGTCGACGCCGTCTCGGGCAGCAGGCGCGCGAAGTAGAAGCGAGCGGTGGCGAGCTTCGACTTGTAGAACGGATCGCCCGACGCTTCCTTGTCGAGTGCGAGGCGCGCCATGCGCGCCCAGAAGTACGAGAACACCAGGTGGCCGACGGTGCGCAGGTACGGCACGGCGGCAGCGCCGACTTCGTCCGGGTTCTGCATCGCCTTCATGCCGATTTCCATCGTCAGCTTCTGCACCTTGTCGCCGATGTCGGCGAGCGGGTTGATGAACTCGGCCATTTCCGGCTTCACGCCTTCGGCTTCCGCGAATTCCGTGACGAGCTTGCCGAACTTCTTCAGCTTCGCACCCATGTCGCCGAGCACCTTGCGGCCCAGCAGGTCGAGCGACTGGATCGAGTTCGTGCCTTCGTAGATCATGTTGATCCGCGCGTCGCGTACGTACTGCTCCATGCCCCACTCGGAGATGAAGCCGTGGCCGCCGTAGATCTGCATCGCGTGGTTGGTCGACTCGAACGCGTTGTCGGTCAGGAACGCCTTGATGATCGGCGTGAGCAGCGCGACGAGGTCGGCCGCTTCCTTGCGCACCGCTTCGTCACCGTGCGACAGTTCCTTGTCGATCTGCAGCGCGGACCAGTACGTGAATGCGCGCGCGCCTTCGGCGTAGGCCTTCTGCGTGAGCAGCATGCGGCGCACGTCCGGGTGCACGATGATCGGGTCGGCCGGTTTGTCCGGTGCCTTCGGGCCCGTCAGCGAGCGCATCTGCAGGCGCTCCTTCGCATAGGTGAGCGAGTTCTGGTACGCGACTTCCGTGAGGCCGAGGCCCTGCATGCCGACGCCGAGGCGCGCGGCATTCATCATCACGAACATCGCGTTCAAGCCCTTGTTCGGCTCGCCGACCATCCAGCCCTTCGCGCCGTCGAGGTTCATCACGCACGTCGAGTTGCCGTGGATGCCCATCTTGTGCTCGATCGAGCCGCACTTGATGCCGTTGCGCTCGCCCGGCTCGCCTGCTGCGTCGGGGATGAACTTCGGCACGATGAACAGCGAGATCCCCTTGGTGCCCTGCGGCGCGTCCGGCAGGCGCGCGAGCACGAGGTGGATGATGTTCTTCGACATGTCGTGCTCGCCGCTCGAGATGAAGATCTTCGTGCCGCTGATCGAGTACGAGCCGTCGCCGTTGGGTTCGGCCTTGGTGCGCAGGATGCCGAGGTCGGTGCCGCAGTGCGGTTCGGTCAGGCACATCGTGCCCGTCCATTCGCCCGTCACGAGCTTCGGCAGGTAGCGCTGCTGCAGCTCCGGCGCGCCGTGTGCGTGCAGGCACTCGTAGGCGCCGTGCGACAGGCCCGGATACATCGTCCAGGCCTGGTTCGCCGAGTTCAGCATTTCGTAGAGCGCGTTGTTCACGAACGCGGGCAGGCCCTGGCCGCCGTAGTCCGGATCGCAGCCGAGCGCCGGCCAGCCGGCCTCGACGTACTGCTGGTAGGCTTCCTTGAAGCCGGTCGGGGTCTTCACGACGCCGTCGCCTTCATACGTGCAGCCTTCGCGGTCGCCGACCTGGTTCAGCGGGAACAGTACCTCGGAGCAGAACTTGCCCGCTTCCTCGAGGACCTGGTTGATCGTGTCGGCGTCGAGGTCCGCATGCTTGGGCATTTGCTTGACTTCGGCTTCGACGTTCAGAAGCTCGTGCAACACGAATTGCATGTCGCGCAGCGGCGCGGCGTACTGTCCCATGACTCTCTCCAAAGGTGGGCAAAACGGCTCGAGCTCCTGGCGGGCGGATCACGCCCCGCTAACGGCTCTCGCTCTGATACGAAACAATCGTCTTTTCCAGCGCGGCCCACGTGAGGCGCACGGCGTCCGGCGAATGCAGGAAGCGTGCGTCGTGATGCAGGCCGAGCGTGAAGCTGTACAACTCGAAGAGCATCAGGTCCGGATCCGTATCCGCACGCAGATGGCCTTCTTCCTTCGCCTGCGAAATGGCACGCAGCATCGCGGCACGCCAGGCCGTCACGCTCGCGATCAACTGCTCGCGCACGGGGCTGTCAGGCCGGTCGTCGTACTCGACCGCACCGCTGATGTAGATGCATCCGGTCGTCACCTCCTGGATGCGCTTCTCCGTCCAGCGGGCCAGCATCGCCCGAAGGCGCGGCAAGCCTCGCGGCTCGCGCAGGCTCGGAAAGAACACCTCGTTTTCGAAACGATGGTGATACTCGCGGACGACCTCGACCTGCAGGTCCTCACGCGATCCGAAGTGCGCGAACACACCGCTCTTGCTCATCTGCATGCGCTCGGCCAGCAGGCCGATCGTCAGCCCCTCCAGCCCGTCACGGCTGGCGAGGTCCAAAGCAGCTTCAAGTATCGCGGCACGCGTCTGTTCGCCTTTTCGCATAGCTATTTCTGTAACCGTTCGGGGGTTCGAATAAAATCGAACGGCCGTACTATTATTGAGTGCGGCCGCTCGCGAAACAAGGAAATTATTAGAAACCGGTGTCTAACCGAGCCGCTATTTTGCGCGATTCCGGCGGGACCGGAGCGGCTTTTCCGCACGAACGTGCGGACAGATTTTTTGAAGCGAACGCTTAGTCTTCGTCAGTCGTAACCACCGACCGTCAGCGCCTTCATCACGAGACGATACGCCGTATAGGCGAGCCAGTTCAGCATGCGCTCGAGCCGCGGGCGCGCAGCAAACCGGGCGGGGTCGATTTCCCGGCCATCGGCAAACGCGGCCGCGATCGCGTCGCGCAGTTCGTTCGTGACAGCATCGTAGCGCACCAGCACGACATTCGCCTCATTGTTCAACATCAGGCTCAGCGCGTCCAGGTTCGACGAGCCGACCGTCGCCCAGTTGTCGTCGATCACGGCCACCTTGCCGTGCAGCATCGTCTTGTCGTATTCGGCCACGCGCACGCCCGCGCGCAGCAGCGCGTGATAGAGGAACGGCACGGCCGTATCGAGGGCCGCGAACTCCTTGCGGCCGATCAGGATCCGCACGTCGACGCCGCGTCGCGCGGCGCCCGTCAGCGCGCGGCGCAGCTTGCGCCCCGGCATGAAGTACGGATTGGCGAGCAGGATCCGCTGGCGGGCCTGGCCGATCGCCGCGAGATACGCCTTCTCGATCGCGCGGCGGTTCACGACGTTGTCGCGCGCGACGAACGCGACGCTCGGCTCCGTCACGACCCGCAGCGCGCCGGCCTTGATCCACCGGTGGCTGCGCATCCAGCGCCGGAACATGTCGGGAAACGCTTCGCCGCCATGCAGCCCGGTCGCGTATTGCGCATACGGCTTGTGACCGAACATGATCCGGTGCCATTGCAGTTCGAACGCGGCGCGCACGTCGGACACCGCGGGCCCCGCCATCTCGACCGCGAAATCCCAGCGCGGAAACGGTAGCGTCGTGCCGCCCTGCGCGTAGTCGTCGGTGATGTTGATGCCGCCGCAGAACGCGACCGCGTGATCGATCACCGCGAGCTTGCGATGCGTGCGCGAAAAGCCGAAGCGGCCGAACAGGTAACGGTTGTAGATGCAGTGCTCGACGCCGGCTGCCGCCCACGTATCGAACAACGGCAGGCGTGCGGTGCCGATGCCGTCGGTGATCACGCGCACGCGCACGCCGCGCTGCGCCGCGCGGATCAACGCGTCCGACACCGGCCGGCCGGCCGCGTCGTCGCAGAAGATGTAGGTTTCGAGCATCACCTGCTCGCGGGCGGCGTCGATCCGATCGATCAGCGCCCGAAAGAATTCGCTGCCGGTTTCGCACAGACGCACGGTATTGCCCGACGTGAAGGCAAGCCGCGACGCGGAACCGCGTTCCTGCAGGAACATCTGCCGCAATTGCGCGAAGCGCTTGCGGGCTTCCGCCGTCATGCGGACGAGCCGTGCGGCGCGCGCGACAGTGCCACGCGCGCGGGTAGTTGCAGGATCGCCTCGGCGTTCGACGGCGAGAAGCAGCGCGCGGCGGCCTCGCGGAACGGCAGCCACGCATGTTCGACATGCTCGCGCGGCGACAGCGTCACGTCGACGCGATGCGGCACGCACAGGCCGAACCAGTGCTCGACATTGCGCGTGACGCCCGGGGCATAGCGGTGCAGGTATTGCGGATAGATCGTGTATTCGATCCTGTGGCGCCAGTCGACGAGCGCGCTGGCCGGCACGTCCGGCGTGCCGACTGCGATGCCGGTCTCTTCGACCACTTCCCGCGCGGCGGTGAGCGCGAGCGGCTCGTCGAGCGCATCCTTCGATCCGGTCACCGATTGCCAGAAATCAGGCTGGTCGGCACGCTTGATCACGAGCACATCGAGGTCGGGCGTGTAGATCACGACAAGAACGGATTCGGGGATTTTCGGCGGCTTCGTCATCTTTGTTTCATGCAGCACGGGGCCGCGCGCCGGGCAAAGGCTCCGAACGGGCGGCAAGTGCTGCGACTGTACCGCAAAAAACGAAAAAGGCGCATCGCTGCGCCTTTTTCATGTGCGTCGTGTGCGCGTGAGCGCACACGACCCGGTGCGAAGTGCGTTACGCCTTCGGCTGTTCCGGCTGACGCAGACGGATGTGCAGTTCGCGCAGCTGACGCTCGTCGACCGGGCTCGGCGCTTGCGTAAGCAGATCCTGCGCACGCTGCGTCTTCGGGAACGCGATCACGTCGCGAATCGAATCGGCGCCGGCCATCATCGTGACGATGCGGTCGAGACCGAATGCGATACCGCCGTGCGGCGGCGCGCCGTACTGCAGCGCGTCCAGCAGGAAGCCGAACTTGAGCTGGGCTTCTTCAGCACCGATCTTCAGCGCGCGGAACACCTTGCTCTGCACTTCCTCGCGGTGGATACGCACCGAGCCGCCGCCGATTTCCCAGCCGTTCAGCACCATGTCGTAGGCCTTCGCGAGGCAACGGCCCGGATCCGTCTCGAGGTACTCGAGATGCTCGTCCTTCGGGCTCGTGAACGGGTGGTGAGCGGCGACGTAGCGGGCATCTTCGTCGTCGTATTCGAACATCGGGAAATCGACGACCCACAGCGGCTTCCAGCCGGCATGGACGAGGCCGTTCGCCTTGCCGAATTCCGAATGGCCGATCTTCAGGCGCAGTGCGCCGAGGCTGTCGTTGACGACCTTCGCGCGGTCGGCCGCGAAGAAGATGATGTCGCCGTCTTCCGCGCCGGTGCGCTCGAGGATCGCCGCGATCGATGCGTCGTGCAGGTTCTTGACGATCGGGCTCTGCAGGCCGTCACGGCCCTTCGCCTTCTCGTTGACCTTGATCCAGGCGAGGCCCTTCGCGCCGTAGATGCGCACGAATTCGGTGTAGCCGTCGATGTCGCCACGCGACAGCTCGCTGCCCTTCGGCACGCGCAGTGCCGCGACACGGCCGTCCTTCGCGTTGGCCGGCGTGCTGAACACCTTGAAGTCGACGTCCTTCATCGCGTCGGTCAGCTCGGTGAATTCGAGCTGCACGCGCAGGTCCGGCTTGTCCGAACCGAAACGCGCCATCGCTTCCGAGTACGGCATCACCGGGAATTTCGCGTCGAGTTCGACGTCGATCGTCGTCTTGAAGATGTGACGGATCATGTCTTCGAACAGGTCACGGATTTCCTGCTCGCCGAGGAACGACGTTTCGCAGTCGATCTGCGTGAATTCCGGCTGACGGTCGGCACGGAGGTCTTCGTCGCGGAAGCACTTGGTGATCTGGTAGTAACGGTCGAAGTTCGCGACCATCAGCAGCTGCTTGAACAGCTGCGGCGACTGCGGCAGCGCGAAGAACTGGCCCGCGTTCGTGCGCGACGGCACGAGGTAGTCGCGCGCGCCTTCCGGCGTGCTCTTCGTCAGCATCGGCGTTTCGATGTCGATGAAGCCCTGCTCGTCGAGGTACTTGCGCGCTTCGATCGCCACGCGGTAGCGCAGGCGCAGGTTGTGCTGCATCTGCGGGCGGCGCAGGTCGAGCACGCGGTGCGTGAGACGCGTCGTTTCCGACAGGTTGTCGTCGTCGAGCTGGAACGGCGGCGTGACCGATGCGTTCAGCACGTTCAGTTCATGGCACAGCACTTCGATCTTGCCGCTCTTCAGGCCGGCGTTGACCGTGCCTTCCGGACGGTTGCGCACGAGGCCCTTGATCTGCACGCAGAACTCGTTGCGCACGCCTTCGGCGGTCGCGAACATTTCCGCGCGATCCGGGTCGCACACCACCTGCACGAGGCCTTCACGATCGCGCAGGTCGATGAAGATCACACCGCCGTGATCGCGGCGGCGCTGCACCCAGCCGCACAGCGACACGGTTTGGCCCAGCAGGTGTTCGGTCACGAGACCGCAGTATTCAGTACGCATCGACATGATGTTTGCTTTCGTTCGGTTTGATCAACGGGCGCCGCAACGCGCGGCCCGGGCGATGATTCTTTACTTACAGCGGCGGCTCGACGGGGCGGCGTGCAGGCGCCGGAGCCGGCGCCGGGGGCGCCACCACGCCCATCGAGACGATGTACTTGAGCGCGGCATCGACCGACATGTCGAGTTCGATGACTTCGCTCTTCGGCAGCATCAGGAAGAAGCCCGACGTCGGGTTCGGCGTCGTCGGGATATAGACGCTCACGTATTCTTCCGTCAGATGATTGAGCACGTCGCCGCCCGGCGTGCCGGTCAGAAACGCGATCGTATACGAGCCGCGACGCGGGTATTCGATCAGCAGCGCCTTGCGGAACGCGTTGCCGCTGCTCGACAGCAGCGTGTCCGACACCTGCTTGACGCTCGTGTAGATCGGCCCGACGACCGGGATGTGACGCACCACGGCGTTCCACCACGTGACGAGCTTCTGGCCGATGAAGTTCTGCGTGGCCAGCCCGACGACGAAGATGAACGCGAGCGTCAGCACCGCGCCGATCCCCGGCAGGTGGAAGCCGAGCATCCGCTCGGGCTGCCACGATTCGGGCAGCAGGAGCAGTGTCTGGTCCATCGTGCCGATGATGAGACCAAGCACCCACAGCGTGATCGCGAGCGGGACGAGAACCAGCAGGCCGGTCAGAAACACCGATTTCAGGGTCGTCTTTTTCATCATCTGCCGTCAATGAACCGCGCCAGCGGCGCGGGTTGGTCGCAGCCCGGCCGGGCCGCGACGGTCAACTGCTGGCGGCGGGCGCTGCAGCCGGGGCGGGCGCGGCGCTCGTCGTCGTGCTTTCGGAACTGCTCGATGCAGCCGGCGCGGCCGCGGCGGGCGCGGCCTC